>JAKFXM010000201.1 GCA_021731385.1 Methanobacteriota archaeon | reverse complement strand
CAAGACTTCCTTTAGTTCCTGTTAGCAGTGAAAGCAGGGAGAAGATAAGAAAGGTTCTGGCGGAGATGGGTCTTTTGTAGATTAAGAATTTATTTAAAAGAATTACACAATATTAATCCACTATTTCTCTAATTTACTCAACAAGGGCCCGTAGCTCAGTTTGGCTAAGCAAAAAACCCTTTTTCTTTTAGAAAAAGAAAAAGTGTTTTTATTCCCAAAAAGAAAAACAAAATCATATTCATTCAAATTTAAAATTTAATTAAGATATTATTAACCCCAAAGAAAAAAGTCATCTCAGGATCGATTTGTTTTCTGGGCCCGTAGCTCAGTTTGGCTAGAGCACCTGGCTTTTATGTTGAATTCATAACAAAGAAACCAGGGAGTCGCGGGTTCAAATCCCGTCGGGCTCAACCTTTTTCTTTAGAAAATAAAAAGGTTGATCAAAAAGAAAAGGAATTTGCCTAATTAAAATCCGTTGGATTTTAATATGATTTTGCTTTGCAAAATCATAGCTACAAAACTCTTTATCAGATTTTGCAAAGCAAAATCTGAGCTATGATTTTATTTTATAAAATCATATTATCAGATTTTTCTGAAGAAAAATCTGAGCTATGATTGGAAAATTCGCTCTGCGAATTTTGCAAGTAAAAAGCCGAAGGCTTTTTCAGATCTCCTCTGGAAATCCTATTAGAGTTTCGTATAATTTCTCAAAATTTGCCAACCCGAAAAATTTGCAACGCAAATTTTTGGGCCCATTGAGCCTAAAGGCTCAATCGGGTGGCAAATTTTCAGATCGACAAATTCAATTGGATTATGTGAAATTTAATGAATGAAATTTAATATGGGGTATTTCAAAGAAATACCCCTTAGTGATGATCAACCTTTCTGAAGGTTGCGCGGGTTCAAATCCCGTCGGGCTCAACCTTTTTCTTTAGAAAATAAAAAGGTTGATCAAAAAGAAAAGGAATTTGCTCGTTTCACTCGCAAATTCGATTGAAATTTTAATATGTGGGGTGCGAAGCACCCCTCCCATTTTGATCAACCTTCCCGAATCAGCGACAAAGTCGCTGATTGGGCCCGGATGAGCCTTCGGCTCATTGGGCCCAAAAATTCGCTATGCGAATTTTTCGGGTTGTTAAAAGGTTGAAAGAAAGGGAAATTTCCTTTGGAAAATTCAATTGGATTAGAAATCGTAGGTTTTCTGCCCCTATCGACTAGTAAGAATTTTTATCACATCCCCATTTTTCAGCACATAGTCCTTTCCGATCTTTTTCCTTGTTCTGCAGTCTATTGCACCAATAAATTTCTCTCCAATATCTGTATGCACCTTATATGCCAGATCCGGGGCTTTGGAACCATCTGGCAACAGATATGCATCGGGAAGAACATTGCCCTTCGAATCCGAGAATTTATTTTCATTCTCTACAGGATAGACGACAATCTGCTTGAGAACATCGAAAACTACAGAATTAATGCACTGCTGAACCCCGGTATAGCCGAATTTCCCGAGTATATCTTTTGTGATAAATTTCAATGCCGTATCCTGCCTTTCATTCAATTCCCTCAAAATCCTAAATTCCGAATCCCCCGGGAGATATTCTATAAGCTCAGATTTCTCAGCCTGCCTTAGTGCCAATTCTGCCTCAGAGCATGTTGGAATCATCTGATATTTATCCCTAAGTTTTTCAAAGTTATTTTTTGAATCCACATCAACCTTGTTTGCCGCAATAATTATCGGCTTTGATATCCCCATAAGACCGAATGCAAAATTTTTAATGTCTTCTTCGCTCCAGTTAGGGTTATCCTCTAATCCCGTCTCCTTTATTGCCCTCTTGATCTGATTCTCCGAAATCCCGAGCCCGGAGAATTGCCCCACCAATTCCTTTATGAAATTTCCTTCCTCACATTTTACCCTTGATTGAATCTTATTCCAGTTTTTCCAGAGTATGTCAAAGAACCAGAGGTTTATTTCATCTTCCAGGAATTTTATATCAGATTCAGGATTATAATTTTCAGAAGGTTCTCCCTTTTCATTTGTCCTTCCTGATATGTCAACAATGTGTATCAATGCATCCGCCTGCCGCAGATCATCCAGGAACTGATTTCCAAGCCCTTTACCTTCGTGTGCCCCAGGAACGAGTCCTGCAACATCTATAACCTTTATAGGGATAAACCTGTTTTTGTTTATGCATAGAGAATTTCCGGGATTGCATGCCAGATTCAGGTCCCGACAGGCACAATCAACCCGAACATAGCCGATACCAATGTTCGGCTTTATTGTAGTGAATGGAAAATCCGCTATTTCAGCCTCTGCAAGTGTAATTGCCTTGAAAAATGTCGACTTCCCCACATTCGGTTTCCCTACTATACCTATTTCCATATTTCGGAATTCGGATTTTCCTATTTAGGAATTAACTCCACATCCCCATTCATCTGATGGACATCTAAAACGCAAACCCTTTTATAAAAAGTGTCTGCCACATTCCCAAAACCTAAATTATTTTATAGACATAAAAAACATTATCAGTGCAATAATTATCACTATAGTCATCAATGCTACGACAAAAAGAGAACCTTCTTCACTTTTTTCAAAGAGTTTGAAATAATAGACATTTCCAAGAACTGAACCCGAAATTAATTCCTTCTCTGTAATCTTCATGGATGAAACATAACTATTACTCCCGTATTTCCACTCTAACCTGCCCTTTGTATCGAACAGGTAAATATAACCGTCAAGCGTTGCTGCAGCGATATGGTTTTTTGTCAGACCGACATGAATTACGCCGTCGCTCAACTGCTTACTCCACTCAAGTTTTCCGTCTGAAATAGTAAAGACATAAAGAATTCCATTCCTCGAACCCGTGACAATATACTTGTCAGAGATTGAAATTTCACTTATCTGGCTGTCAATATGGTAATTCCAGTTAAGTTTTCCGTTTATGTCGTAAAAATAAAGGTCGTCATTGCCAAGTCCGACGCCAATGTACTTTTCAGAAATATATGCAAATCGGATGTAATTCCCGATATTGTATCTGAATTTCAAACTGCCGTTAAGATTTAAGATATAGACATCCTTATCAGAAACAACAACAACACCCCCATTAATAATCCGTACCGAAGATACATAGGCATCAGTCTTATAAGCGCCATTTATATCGCCTTTATTGTTAAATATATACACATAACCATCCATAAGCCCGGCAGCAGAATACTCATCATCCAAACAGATAGCATCCGGGTAGCCTGCATAACTGTCAAGTTGTCTTACCCATTCCCGCCCCCCGGTTCTGTTTAGGACATAAATATAAGAAGACATAGAAGCAGCCATTATGTATTTCCCTGATGCATATATGGAATTAACGCTACTGTCTGTTCTGTATTTCCAGACAGGCTTTCCTTTGTTATTAAACGCATATAAGTAACTGTTTTCCGAGCCAAGAAATATCGATTCATTGTGTATGGAGATAGACTTTATGCTACTACCTATTGCATATGTCCATATGGGCGACACTCCCCCCGCAACCGCCAAATCTGACAAAAAACCAATGGTAATGCAGAAAACAAGAAAAGAGATTAATTTTTTCATATGTCTAAATATAACTATTAGAATGGAAATTAAAGAGATTGAGGAAAGGGACAGGAAGATAAATTCCTTCATTATTTTAGACAGAGAAGGCGTATTAGGGAAAGGAATTCCCAATGATGGGAAATTGAGCAAAATTACAATTGCCGTGAAATCCAATATCTCCGTTTTGGGGATGAAAACCACCTGTGCCTCAAAGACCCTTGAGAATTATATTGCGCCTTATGATGCTACCGTAGTTGAAAGAATAAAAAAGGAATCCGGAATTATTCTTGGAATGACAAACATGGATGAATTTGCATGCGGTTCTTCCGGGGAAACCTCTTTCTTTGGGCCTACGGAAAATCCATCGGCAAGGGGGCACATTCCCGGCGGTTCATCAAGCGGGAGTGCAGCAGCAGTTGCAGCAGGCTTTGTTGATGCCGCAATAGGGAGTGATACGGGCGGTTCCATAAGGAATCCAGCATCGCATTGCGGGATTGTTGGATTTAAGCCAACCTATGGCTTGGTGTCAAGATACGGGCTTATTGACCTTGCCATGTCCCTTGACCAGATAGGACCCTTAGCTAGGGATGTAAGGACAGTGGCATTACTTCTTGATGTCATCGCGGGCTATGATGCAAGGGATGCGACCTCTCTTAAGATGGATTCAAATTTCTATAATTTCTCAAAAAATCTCAATTCTAATCTGAGGGATGTTAAGATTGGATATGCAGAGGAATTTGACGGACTTGTTGCTGATAATGGAATAAAAAAAGCAATTCACACAGCATTGGACAAATTAAATTCCGCTGGTGCTGAAATCATTTCTGTTAATCTTCCCAATCTTGAAATAGCACTGCCCACATACTACCTTAATGTCTATGTGGAATTCTTCTCTGCAACGAGAAAATACGACGGGAGAAGATATGGCTATAAAATAGAGGATGTCTGCGGTGAAGAAGTCCTTAGAAGAATCCTTCTGGGTAGTTATATAAGCCAGAAGGAATACTCTAACAGGTACTACAGAAAGGCTTTGCAGGCGAGATCAATTATCAGGAATGAAATTTCAAATTCACTAAGGAACGTTGATGTCCTTCTTGGCCCTACAGTACCCAAACTTCCGCACAAACTGGACACAAAAATTGATGACCCGATGGTTATCTATGCCTATGACATATTCACGGTTCTTGCAAACCTTGCAGGAATTCCTGCCGGTGTTGTTCCCGCAGGAAAGGTTGATGGAATTCCTACTGGATTGCAGGTAATGGGCAGGGCACTGGAGGACCAGAAAGTGCTTGATGTGATGTATGGGTTTGAGCAGATTTAATTTGTGTCTTATTTTCATATACCCATAAAGTATAACTAAAAAGGGGTGTATCATAATGGATGAGTTGATTGGATATTCTATGGTAGATGAACTTGCGTCTTCCAAAAAAATTAATAAACAAGGTCTAATCCTTGAAACTCGCCAGATTAATGAGTTGTTCTTCCATAGAGATTCAATATGGATTTATAACGCCGATATTTTGAAGACTAATAGCATAAATGAAAATTCTATAGATCTAATTGTTACATCCCCCCCTTACAATGTGGATATTCAGTATAATTCTCACAATGACAGGATGACCTATGAGGATTATTTATCCTTTATCAAGGCATGGCTCGCCAAATGCTATAAACTTCTAAAAGATGATGGAAGGTTTTGTCTTAATATCCCTTTAGACAAAAATAAAGGTGGTCAGCAATCTGTTTGTGCAGATATTACTACAATTGCTAAAAATGTTGGTTGGAGGTATCACTCAACAATTGTTTGGAACGAAGGCAATATTTCAAGACGGACAGCTTGGGGTTCATGGCTTTCTGCTTCTGCCCCATATGTAATAGCACCTGTTGAAGTCATAGTTATCCTTTATAAAAAAAATTGGAAAAAGACAAGTGGAAGTCAAAAATCGGACATTTCTAAACAAGAGTTTATGGAATGGACAAACGGGGTCTGGAACTTTACGGGAGAAAGCAAAAAAAGAGTAGGGCATCCCACACCATTTCCGATTGAATTGCCAAGACGATGTATTAAATTGTTTAGCTTTGTAGGCGATACAGTTCTTGATCCTTTCTTGGGAAGTGGAACAACACTCATTGCTTCTTTCTTAAATAATCGAAAAGGAATAGGAGTTGATATTGACAAAAGATATTGCGATCTGGCAGTAAAAAGGCTAGAAAATGAAGCAAAAATAAATCAATCAAGTTTATTTATATAAAATACAATGAAAAAGAACAAATCAATTAAAGACCTACTCATTGCGTATTTTAAGGAACATCCCAAAAAGGATATGCCACATGGTCCAGTCGTGGATTGGGTTGAGGAAAAATACAAACGGCTGTATAATAAGAAACCGAGAGATACTTGGAGATCGATAAGAAATCTTCACGAAACAGGGTTTTTAATAAAAGTTAAAAAAGGAATTTACCGCTACGACCCCGATGCAGTAAAGCAAAGGGTGTTGGAAAATTTTACACTAGAACAAAAGGAAGAAATCTTAAAAAGAGACGATTATAAATGTGTTGTTTGTGGTAGAGGCAAAAAAGATGGTATCGATCTACAGGTTGATCACATTAAACCAAAATACTTAGGCGGAAAAGCCACAATTGAAAATGGACAAACACTATGTGCTCAACACAACTTTATTAAAAAATCGTTAAAGCAAACAGAAACAGGAAAAAAGATGTTTATCCGTTTGTATGAATTGGCTAAAAATGAGGGAAATCAAGAGTTGTTAAAATTTTGTACTGATGTTTTGGAAACCTACGAGAAGCATAACATTAATGATCATATTGTATGGGAAAAATAGTTTTTACTATAACATATGAAAATATCCAACATTCTTACCTCTAAGCAAATAAGCCCGTCAAAGGTTATCTTGCAAATAACCGTAAAGGAGGCGTTATATTCACTTAAAGAAGCATTAGAGGACTTTTCTTTGAGTATCGATTTTAACAAACTTTCAAAAGAAGAATTAGAAAAACTATTATCAGATTATGCTGATGCAGTAATAACTTATCATCCAGAAGATTATCATCAAGAAAGAGCAACGCTTTTGAAGAATAAAACAACACTTAAAAAATATGGTTTAACAGATGAAGATATAGAAATGCTGGATTTTACATAAACGAAAGAGCAAGAAGAAGATAGGAATTGAAAAATGGTCCTTGAATCAATAAAGCCGTAATGGATGGAAAGAAAACCAACAAAGGTGTTTTGGATTGGATTCATTTATTCAGTAATAGGGATTGTACTTGCATGGCTCGTTTTCGGTGACTATGCAAGCATCTCAGGTGTTTTCCTGACAACAATGCCCCTTGTTGTGATAATGTACAGATTGCTGAAGTTTGAGGAGAAAAAGGACCTTAGAATAAGGAGCGAGAAATCCCTTATAAAGGAGCACGGTAAGGCACTGTCGCTTTTCATTTTCATGTTTTTGGGCATGGTAATCGCATATTCCCTATTGTTCACAATACTGCCTCAGGATGTTACAGAAAAGATTTTCAGCCTTCAGATTAATGTAATAAAATCAATAAACATAGAAGCGAGTGGTTATTTCATAAACCATACTGCAGCATTGGGTGCAATAGTCCTTAATAATCTAAAGGTGCTGTTTTTCTCCATATTCTTCTCCTTCCTCTACGGTTCTGGTGCTATATTCATCCTTGCATTAAACGCATCACTTATAGGCGTTGCAGTAGGCAGTATCATCAGAAATTCAATCTCTGAATATGCTGGTTCAAGCCACATTGTTTTCCTCTACAACTATTTCCAGTCGTTTCCCCTGACCTTTGGTTACGCTGTTCATGGAATTCCCGAGATATCTGCATACTTTGTTGGTGCACTTGCCGGGGGAATAATCTCCGTTGCCGTGGTAAATCACGACTTCGGAAATGAGGAGTTCAGGAGGATTGTCCGGGATTCCGTTGACCTTCTTCTGATATCTGTCCTGTTGCTTGTCTTGGCCGGGTTGCTCGAGGTCTATGTGAGTCCCTATCTCTTCTAGTTCTGGATTTCCTGTGTCGCTTACTACCCTTTATTTCTGCCTGTTTCTCTTCACCCTTTATAATCTGAAGTATATCCGGCTCATTTGCATTGATCTTCTGCTGATTTGTAATGAATGTATTTTGAATCTCAGCACCAACACCCTTATCCGCATCAAATGTCTGAATCGGGAATTTATCATTCCCGGGTATCATTGGCATGTGGCCGAGAGGCTTTACCTCTCGGACACATGTCTGAGCGACTTTGTCGCTCAGACACATTAAGGCATTATCTCCTGTTCCCTTTTTGCTGCCCTTTTTCATTTTCCTGAGGATTACATAACCTGCAATCAGCAGAATCATTCCTAAGAATACTATCCAACCACTACCCGAAGAAACCGCTATAACCCGGCCCATCAAACCAGGGGGTTTTGGCATGGTTGTGGTTGTTGTTAATGTTGTAATTGTAGTTGTTCTGATGGTGGTGGTTGTAGTTATTGGACTAGCAGTTGTTGTAGTAATCGTGGTTGTGGTAATTGTTGTGGTTGTAGTCGGACATTGCTTGCATGGACCCCCGCAGTCAATTCCTGTCTCTCCGTAATTCTGTATTCCATCAGTACATTTTGAAATAATCACAGCCTCATGTGCAGGCAGATTAAAATCCCCCCCCGTTGTTATGTTTCGGGTCTGGACTGTAAATCTGATCTCTGTAGCGTAATTGTTCACATTCCCTGTAGAATCCCTGCACCTGACATAGTATGTGTAATGACCTGCTGAAAGATTCAGCCCGTCTCTATGAACCGTTTCTCCTGTTTCTTTGAATTCATTTGTCATGTTCTCATAATTTCTGTTTCTGATGTCAAACCTGCATACAGCATTTTCGTCTGTTATGACCTGTATCAGAACATCATTGCTATGTACATCGCCATAAGGCAAAGTGCTGATTATTCCTGGCGGAATTTCGTCAATTAATCCGGCAATTGCATAATAACTGAAATGGGTAAGATTTGCCCATACATAATTCCTATCTATGTTTACACCTGTTCTGTTGACCCTCTCCCAATTGCCGGACTGATTAAGGTAATAGAATGAAATTGAATTCTCGTTCATTTTTAACGGAATTTCATCATCCTTGTAGTAGAATGTAATAAATGCCGACTTCATCGAGTTCCTCAGTTCGTCATTAACACCTATTGATATATATGCAATTCCATGCCCGGAGAGATTTCTCTCTACCGGATTTTCCAGATACCTCTCTATGGTTATGTTTGCCATAACTGTTTCATTTGTCTCTAACTCCATTTCCAGCCCCATCTCGGGGGCGTCAAGTGTTGTAGTCCTGTTTGCGCTTATATTCGTTATTATATCCTTCACCATCCAGGGTTTTGGAACTGTTGTAGTTGTTGTAGTGGTGGTTGTAGTAGTTGTCGTAGTTGTTGATGAGCATGCCCCATCAATACAGGAATATCCTGAAGGACAGGTATAATCTATATTCATTGCAGTATTATCATTTTCACACCAGTATTCCCTTAATTCCGTGCCGGAAAGACAATAATCATCTACTATATATGAGCCACCAAAAGCAGACATTGTTCCTTTTATATAATAATCCTTGCCATCCGAATCCGTGCATGCAGATGGAAGTGTAGTCGTCGTGCTGGTAGTTGTGCTTGTTGAAGTTGATACGGTTGTTGTGGTAGTCCGGGTGGTGCTGGTAGTTGTTGTTGAGGTTGTAGTAGTGGTTGTCGTAGTAGTTGCTGAATACACGCTGTTCTGGTACCCCGGAGTTCCACCGGCAATGAGGCTTTCCGTCCAGATTTCAGGATTACTGGAATTCCTTTCCAGCGAATTTCCATTGCCGTTGGCACCCCATGAATTGGAATATGTTACAGAGTCAACTATTCCGGAAGAATTCTTCAGTATTATTGTCCCTCCAGTATTTGTCAAGCCCCCGCAAATGCTGTTGGCATCAACATGAAGTGAGATTGCCGAATTGCTGACATTGAAATTGTAATAAACATCTGTTCCGGAATCTCCATCAGTAATAATCGCATAGCCATTGGCGGGAATTGTGGAATTGATATAATTGTGAATGCTGCCATTCCTGTCCACATATCCTGCAAGAATCATGTCATTACAAAGAGCCCATCCTGCAGAAATGTCAATGCCATTTTCCGAAGGATTGTGAATTTCAATCCATTCGTTATAGTTATCATCCTGCGCCGGGTTGTACATAATTTCATTTATCACCATGGATTTTGTTGGAATTGCTGGTGCGGGTTGAACATTTATATATACGATTGCGCTATCTGTCCATCCCGGCTTTTCTGCATATACAGTATATACTCCTTCCTTTGGTGGAGATATTGTATATGAACCATTTGTTGCAGGATATAGTTTGTATCCTCCGGTGCCGGGCTCTCTTATTTCAATATACGATTCAGTTACAATAGAGGTCTTGTTACCAAGTTGTCTGACATACAGCACCAATGGCTGGTCAGTGTATGGCACAGGGGGTGTATAGGTAACGC
>JAKFXM010000227.1 GCA_021731385.1 Methanobacteriota archaeon | reverse complement strand
GCAATTGCTATAAGCGATATTAAAAAAAATCTTGTCAGGAGGAAAATCCATTTTTTCCTGCTCATTCCGCCTTTTCTTATGTAGAGATAAAGAATAATGGCTGTAGGAATGAGCAAAAGCACAATGTATGGATATTCAAATCCGAAGCCATCTGTTATCATTCAACTCACCTGATTTTTAATAAAATTCATTAACTTATATTGAGTTATTAAATTCTAAGAACATATAGCGTATTATCAAAAATCAAATACTCCGCCCTTCAGGGCAGAGTATGACTTACAAAGTCGGCGGTTTTAGGCATGCACAACGGCATTCATCTGCGAGCACAAAATTGCGTTGCAATTTTGGCTCCAAAGATTGCCATGCAATCTTTCGGACCTAAAGTTCGCAGTATTGGAAAGATTTTTAGAAAAAATCTTTGCAAGCAAAAATTTGCAATGCAATTTTTTCCTATTCTGCCGACTTTGTAATGATGATTGCCAAAATCAAAAAAATTGTTTCGGATGGAAAAGTTCAAATAAGACATAATAAGGCAGACATTTTTATCCGATGGAATCAATATAATATATAGGAAAATGTACGCTACTGAGGATATAAGGGCACACATGGATCATATAATGGAGGAAGTAAACGAATTGAAGATGGCAATAATCGCATTGAACATAAGAAATGAAGAAAGAACAGAAAAGGCATGGAAGGACCTAATGTTAGCCTCAATCGAGATATCAAAAAGATGGAAGGGGCCATCAGCAGTAGATGAGATCAGAAACCAGAGGGATAAGACATGGTAAATCCCTTAACTCTTGACAGTTCAATCATTGTTGCGGCATTAAGAGAAGATGAAGAAAAACATTAGGGGAATGGATGCCATTGTAGTTCAAATCGCCGAGGAGAATAATTCCACTCTCTTGAGTTTGGATAAAGAAATGCTGAAAAGGATAGAAGGAAAGATTGATGTGAAGGTTGGGGATATTGAGAGGATATGAGCCCTTAAGATTAACTTAAATTTCGTGATATCTCTCCTTCAGTTTTTTCCTCCACGGCTTGTAGTACTCCATCAGGCACCACTGGTTCTGCCTGCCGACTTTCTTCCAGAATAGTTTTCCCTCATCCAGAAGTTCCTTTAGGAATTTATTTGCAGTATCAATATGAAGTCCGTTATTATCCGCAACCTGCTGAGTAGTAACACCAAAATCCTGTTTGGAAAAGTATTCCAATAAATCCGCCCTTATTTGCTCCCTTGTTCGCCTTTTTCTCTTTCTCATTTCAAAATTCTTTTTTGTAGTTCTTGCTAAACCACCATTGATTTTGCTTTCCAACCCTTCTGTACTTTACCTTTCCTTCATGTTGTAATTTGAATAAATGAATCTGGGCAGTCTGCCACGATACTTTTACCGATTTGGCGACATCCTCAGTAGTGACAGGCCACTCCTGCTTTTCGAGAAACTTTAGAATTCCTTTGTCTATTTCTTCGCCACGAGCCATTTTAGGTTATCTATCTGCTTCAAATGTTAATATAATTAAACTTGTGGTATGTCAAACTATACATAGTTAGTTTTGTCTCACTTTTTAAGGAGAGAATCCCATAAAATAAGGAATCAAGGTATCTTTAAGGATGCAAGTTTAATAGTTTTAAAGACTATTAAAAATATTATGGTTTTTTTTAATTTTTACATTTCTATAGACTAAGCCAGATTAATGGTGAATTTAAGATGAGATTCAAAGGAATTTTGGTGTTTTTGTTGGTTTTGAGTTTGGGTGTCAGATTTGCATTGGGGGTAGGTAGTACATCAGTAGTTATTTATGCATTTGACCAAAACCCTGCAGGAAGTGATGAAGGTAACGAATGGGTAGTACTCCACAACCCTACAAATACAAGCATCAATGTAAGTAACTGGACTCTATCAACAACACATGGAAAGATTGTTAATGTTACGATACCACAAGGAACATCCATATCTATCAATGAATACTGGCTCTATACTTATGATGCTCAATGGCTGGATAACTCAGAAGAATCGATTATACTGAGAAATGCAGAAGGACAAGGGATAGATAGAAGCATCGTAGCGAATGATGGTTTTAATGATAATCGCTATTGGGTGAGAGACCCTAATGGAATATATATCGGGCCAACATCGAACTGGAGATTCAAGCTACAAACTCTGGAAGAGGGAGTAATGAGAAATGCCACATGTGTTTATATAGTTGATGGAGACACTATAGATATTTCTCCAGTTGGAATAGCAGGAATCCAGAGAATACGCCTTGCAGGCATAGATACACCAGAGGAAGATGAGGATGGGTATGAGGAAGCTAAGAATTTCACTATGAATATATGTCTTGGAAAGAAGGTCGAATTTGATGTTGATGATGAAGAACAATATGATGATTACAACAGGATATTAGCAGTTGTCTATGTCAATGGGATCAATTTAAATAAGGAATTGTTATGTAATGGATACGCTGGAGTATTGTATATACCCCCATCAGAGTTCAATCCGTATGATTGGTATAACTCTTGTCTTGGTACAAGTAAACTTACAGTAACAGCAACTCCAAGTTCAATTACACTAGGAAATGTAAATGTAACAGTAACCATTACTGTTATAAATGCGACAAGCAAAGAGAATGTATCCAATGCGAATGTGTCTATATCTGGAGCAGGGATAATCTCTGCATCAGCACTTACAGTTAATGGAATAGCAATATTTACAAGTGTAACGCCAATAAGTGAAGGAACAATAACAGTAACTGTAACAAAGACGGGTTACAATGATGGTTCAGCAAGCATTGCAGTTGTAACGACATCAACTACTACAACCACCAGCACAGCAACCTCAACAACTACAACCGCAACAACATTACCATGTAATGGTGATGCAAACAATGATGGTGTTGTAACTGATTTCGAGTTGTTGAATTACATTGACAAATGGACAAAAGCACAAGTACCAGACTTCGACCTATTAAAAGCGATAGACAACTGGGCAAAGGACTAATCTGAATAATGCTTAAATACTATGCAATCACTATATAATACATAGTTAAAATGGAAACAACATTAACCTTGAAATTTAAAGGGGTAGAGGCAAAAATCCTGAACGAGATGATAAAATCAGGCATATTTACCACAAAGTCTGAGGCTGTAAGATCCGCATTGGTAAAATATGCCATGGATATGGGGTTATTCAGCAGGAAAACTATGTGGAAGGAGATAACATCCTACAAGAGAAGGGATGTTTCTCTTGAGCAACTTCAGAAGGAAATAGGACAGATCAAAAATGAGATTTAGCATCTTCATAGACACGAATGTGTTCATATTCTCCTTTGAACATCCCGCCTCAAATTCGAGAAGGATAATTGACCATCTTAATGAAGGAAAAATAGAGGCTATAATATGTGACAAGGTTGTTAAAGAGGTTACGAGGTATTTTGAAAGACATCATACTACTGACCTTGCAAGGCTTTTCCGAAGATATTTGGTTGGGTCGTGTATTATTGTGCCAAGGGAAGAGGTCGATAACGAGATGGATAAACTCAGGGGAAGAATAAAAGAAAAAGACCTTGAACAGATTTCTGTTGTCAGAAAATATGGTCTAAAATACATGGTTTCTTATGACAGGGATTTTGAGGGCTTTGAGGAATATGTAACCCCAAAAAAATTTGTTGAAATTTTAGGACTTATGCCATATGATAGTGAATATTGAACTTATCTATCAAATTGATTTCCCACTAACTCATATCACCCCCCTCCTTCTCGAATAAACAATCTCAATGACTATGAACAAAACTGCAAGGATTAGGAGATACTGGAATAATTCCCTTTTCACATCAAATAATTCCTTTTTTATATTGAATTTTTCGTCATTTATTGCATCTATTTTAGCGGAATTGGCAATATCAGATTCTTTTTCATCAATAAGATTTACAGCAATCTTATCTGTTCTTTTTCCATCGTTGATTTCATATACGCCCATCTCATCAAGGAGAATATCCCCTGATCCCAGAATCCTCCCGGATGGTGTTGTTATATTTGCACCTGTAATACCTGCCGGCAGATAATCCCCTGAATTCAGACCTGTTATTCCAATACCCCCCCTTTTATTAATCCATTTTATCAATTGTAGCCAGAATATCGGGAATGATGAACTGTACTGAAAGTTGCTCCATTCAGGGTCTGGATTTATGCCTATGTATGCAACATTGCCAAGACCGTATTTCCTGAATGCTATTACCGGTGAATTCTCTGTTTTTGCAATAACTACAGGGTCCTTTGGAAATGCCTTTATATACCTCTTTGTTATTATGTTTGGAAATTTCTCAGAATCCTTTGGAACAACATCGGTCAGAATTTCATGGTCTGATTCAATGTATATCTCGCTTTCCGTATTTTTCAATTCCGCAAGTTTTACAGGCATCATTGCATTCAGGTAGGGATCATTCAACTGGTTTAAATCTGAAGATGCGATTACTATGAGATTCCCGCCGTTCTTAACATAATCCTCAATCTCCCTGAATGTTCCCGACAGTATTAATTCCTTCTTTACATTACCCATGATTAATGTATCAAATCCTGAAATATCAGGGATAATTGGAATGGACGCTCTTGTAAGTTTTATGTCCTTTGACGATTCAATAGCATATCTGAGATAAGTATCCGAATCCTCGTTTGTGATAAGAAGGATGTCATGGCTTTGAACCCCGGGAAGAATGGCAAATGCAGAATTATCAATTGCAAGGTCGTCGCTGTTCTTAAGTCTTACAGTAACCGCATGCCCCTCATCAGAAACATCCCCCTCAAGATGGAATAGTTCATCTGAATTCGGGGGTATTTTCTTATTTATTGAATTATAAAAAGCGCCATCTATCAATACATCTGCCGTGATATCCTCCTCATTTTTATTAAAATTCTTTACATTGAAATTTAGATAGAACCTGTTTCTATCCGTGAGAAATCTTTTTGCACTTATACTGATTATCCCGAGATTCCTTCCATTTCCTGAAATCCTGACGAATTTCACACTTGTGTTCCCGGAGGATGCAAGCCTCTCAGCAATCTTTATGTCGGTTCCGCTGCCCGGCGAGAGATCGGAAAGAACATAGATCCTCTTCCCTAATTTTGAGTTAGATAACATATCCCTTGCAAAAAGTATGGAATCACCAATGTTCGATGGCGTATCTGCAGCCTTTAGTCTGGTCAGAATATCCTTGGCGTTATTCCTGCTGCCATCCCTCAGTGCAACAATAGGTATGTTTTCTGCAAGGATTATGCTAATCTCACTCTCTTCATTTACGCCGTTGAGGATTTCCTTTGCAATTTCTATTGACTTTGAAAATCTGTCCGGGCTTACATCCATGGATTGCATACTTGCGGAAGCATCAATTATGAACACTACAGACCCCTTGGTATCCTGTTCCTCCCTGGCAATGAAAAATGGATTCGCGATCGCAAGAATAAGCAGGGATATTATCAGGATTTGAATAAGCAAAAACGGGTCCCTGATGAATCTTTTAAGGAACGAACTGAATCTTTTGGTTTTCTCTATGTGCATTATGAACATTATCGATGAAATTCTTATATTCATGGGCTTTGGCCTGAGAAGGTAGAGGATAATCAGGGGTACCAGCAGCAAAAAAGCCGTTAATGCCCAGGGATTTATAAATTCTGTTGGTGGCATCTTATTAGTTATAGAGCATGATAAAATAATTACAGGAATGAGCAGTTACAAATTTCACATACTTGGATATATTGCACTTGCAACATTATTACTTGCGGTATTTTCTTATTATAAAATCGGTTTGGAGGAAGACATGGTTATTCTTGGAAATTTAATAGGAATCCTGTACTCAATCCTGCCTGATGTAGATACGCCCTCTTCAAAGATAAGGATGTTGGTGAATAGAATTTCCCTTGCGCTGATATTCTTCAGTCTGGTTGCCTACATTGTCATAAATTCCCCGATTTTTATATATATTTCAATAATCTTTACAGTTCTTATTTTATCTCTATGCTTTGTCAGGCACAGGGGAATCTTTCATACGATGGGGGCGGGATTTATACTTTCAATACCTCTCTATATCATCAACCCATATCTTGTTATATTTGCCATTCTTGGATTTTTGAGCCATATTGCAGTTGATAGCATTTTATAGGTAATTGATCTCATAATGAAGAACAAAGGGAAAATAAGCATCGGCGGAATTTTGGACCATTCCACTATAGACTATCCGGATAATGTCTGCGCAGTAGTATATACCTGTGGATGCCCTTTCCGCTGCCCATGGTGTCATAACAAAGACCTTGTCTTGTGCAAGAACTGCAATGATGTGGGAATTGACTGGATAGTCAGCCAATTAAAACAGAATTTCCTTATCAATTCGGTTTGTATTACTGGTGGAGAGCCTCTGATGCAGAAGGATACGATAAATTTAGTCAAAGAAATCAAAAATAAAACCAAATTGCATGTAAAGATTGATACAAACGGGTTTTATCCGGAAAGCCTGAAAGAGGCGTTACCCTTTCTGGATTTTGTTTCAATTGACATCAAAGCAGCGTTAAATGAGAACTATGAAGATGTTGTTGGACTCCCTGCAGGGAATAATATCGCAGAAAAAGTCAAACAAAGCCTGAACACCTTAAAAAAATTTAAAAAACCAAAGGAGGCAAGGACTACAATCGTGCCCGGGCTAATTGACTCCAAACAAGATATAATGAATATAGCAAAGGATATAAAAGATGTTAAATTCAATATCTATACATTACAGCAATTCAGGGAAAAGACAACGATTAATCCTGAATTTGAGAAATTGCCAAGCCCGAAAAGGGAGGAAATTCTGAAACTTGGAAGAATTGCAAAAAAAGAATTACCAGAGGTAAAGGTCAGGATAGCAACAGAAGAGAATGGTTTTGAATGGATTGAATAATAGTTCAAATTCCGGAAAGAATGGGCGGGATAGTGAGATATATCAGTTTATCTCCCCACAGGCACAGCAGCCAAATGATAAGAGGGCATTCTGCGTTGCACTGCAAACATCGGGAGAGGTTATAAAGATTGCTGGAAACTCAGTATCAGAATTTCTGCCTGTTATAAAGAATACAATTATATCATGGCTGAATTTTACTGTCGAAGATCTACAAAAGGATGCAGAAAATATTGCTGCAGAACTTGGATTTACACCAATACTTGCCACTTCTCTTAAGACCCTCTCTTATTCAGCATATGAGGACCTTGACACAGAGATGGGATTAGTGCTTCCTGTAGTAAGGGTAAAGAAATTAGAAGTAAGTATAAATCCTCTTATGATACTGATACGAAGGGATTTGATAGTGACAATTCATGGAAAGGAGATAACCCGCTTTCTAAGATTTTCAAGGTATGCTACAACCGTTATGAGGAAGATTAATCCCGAATTATCACCGCAGGACAAACTGACAATATTGCTGACAAGAATTATTGATGAAAATAACAACGGGAATTTTGAGCATCTAAGGCAGATTGAGGCTCAGGGGGATGAAATGAGCAAATATCTGATGGACCCAAAAACCCCAAGAGGAATTCTTGCCCCAGAGATATATAACATGAAGCATGCACTTATCACATATCTTGACGCCCTTTGGGCAAGCATTGATGTTATAACCTCTCTGCGTTATGGAGATGCTGAACTGATTACTGATGACCAGAGACTTTTGGAAAGATTAGGAATCCTATCAGATGATGTAAATAGACAGATATCCCTCAGCGAACATATGTCAGAGGTTCTTGCATCGGGTCTTGAGGTATTGCAGAGTATATACAATAATCAATTACAGATGCTAAACAATAGACTTGCGATGGTTGTGGCATGGCTTACAATAATAGGCACTGCTATTCTTGTTCCAAATACGCTTGCCACAATCTTCAGCAATTCAGCATTTAATATGACTTCAAAAGATGTAGGATGGTATACCACACTCTTAATTATATCTACAATCTTCGCAACTTTTGTTGCATACTGGTGGGTGAAGAAGAGTGGCTGGATGCCTAAACAGTTAGAATAAACTGCAAACATAATGGAAATACTTCCAATTGCATTTGATTCCTTGGGTGTAAGGTCAACTGCGACATTTGTGGAAACAGATAAAAAAATTCTTATTGACCCCGGAGCTGCTTTAGGCCCGTTAAGATACGGGCTTCCGCCATCAGAAATAGAATTCAGGAAACTTGATGAACTTCTTGAAAAGATCCACAGATACCTGAAAAAATCTGAAATTGTAACTATATCGCATTATCACTACGACCACTATCTTCCCGGCGAAACATATAAGGATAAGATCCTACTCATAAAAAATCCGGGGGAAAACATAAATTATTCTCAAAAAGGAAGAGCAAAGGATTTTATTAATTTAATCAATAATTCTCCAAAGACAATCGAGTTCTCAGACGGAAGAAGATTTGAATTTGGAGAAACGAAAATCAGTTTTTCCCCCCCATTCCCTCATGGGAATGAAAATTCAAAACTCGGATTCGTTATCATTTGTTCTATTTCCTATAAAAACAAAAAATTGATTCATGCTTCAGACATCCAGGGACCACAGGTGTTGGGTGCAACAGACTGGATTATTGCCGGGAATCCTGACATACTTATCCTCTCGGGATTCCCTACCATATTCATTGGCTGGCGGATTTCAAAGAAGGCCCTGGAACAAGCAAATTCAAACCTGATAAGGATACTTGAAAATACAAAAACCGAAACAATAATCCTTGACCATCACCTTGTGCGGGACCTGAATTACAGGAAAAAGATTAGTCATGTGCTTAAGGCGGCAGATAAACTGAACAAGAGGGTGATAACTGCCGCAGAATTTCTGGGGAAAGCGCCGGAATTTCTTGAGGCGAGAAGGAGGGAGTTATATACAAGCAGAGATGAGATCTAATATCTTTCTTGTTGTGACTATCTCTATTCCTCTGTATCTTTTGATTACCAAAAGATCAGAATCACCTGAGACTATGTAATCGCATTTTGCATTAACTGCAGCAGCAAGTAGGTATCTGTCCTTCGTATCCCTGACAAATTCATACTTATGGAGATCATCAAGATATGCACTTCTTTCTATGACTTTTATTCCACTTAGGTTCAAGAGGATATCCACAAGCTTTACTTCCTCTGGAAATTTAGTGGTAAGTGTCTTTTTAACCTCATCAATTGCATCTTCTGGTGTTAGTAGTTCGGTATTCCTGGATTTCCCGTGCAGGAGAAGTTCATGTTCATTCCCTTTGAATACCATCCCGGATACGAGAGTGCTGGCATCTATCAATATCCTGCACTTTTCCATTTCTTCTTTTGTATCTCCCCTAATATTTTCAGTAAATTCTCCTTGGTTATATTTTTTTTCTTTGCCTCATTTTCAAAAATCTCTGTAATTTCTTCCATTCCGGCTTTTATTTTTTTCATGAGTAGATACTCACCAACAGCATCTACCATAACATAGGAGTCTTTTGATAGACCTAGATTCTTACGGAGAGTACCCGGCAAAGTCAATTGTCCTTTTGAGGTTATCTTGGCAACATAAGACATAATAATCACCCTAATATAGTAAGAATTCCTTACTTAAATAGATACCCATTTTTATTTTCTGTGCTCTTTATTACATTAGATGACATGGATAAATTCACTATCCAAGGGACAAGGCGCCTGCTAAGCCTTACAAGAACCAAGATAAGGCTTGCAGAGGAATCGGGGACAATTTACACGAAACCTAAGCCATTACCTCTGGTGAAATTGATCTCCGGCAGAGATATAGAGACAGTAGAAAAGGGTAAGGAGTATAGAGAAGAATTAGCAGAAAATATTGATTATGAAAATCCAAGAAATATTTCGAATTCTGTTCTGCAATTGATTGACATTATCGAAGGCGTAAAATATGACTTTGAGCCTGCGGAATTTCAATGCCTGATTGATGATAAGATTATGAAGAAATTTGAAGATGGTGCAAAGAAAAATTCATCAAAAATAAATCTTCTTCTAATGACCAAAACTGCTCCGGAAGGGATAAATCTCTTTGTGGGAGAAAATCCCTTAGAGAATTCAATCCATCTCGGAAGAGTGCCATCAACTATTGCTGATTTCCTGAGATTTGCATTTTCCTCTGATT
>JAKFXM010000049.1 GCA_021731385.1 Methanobacteriota archaeon | reverse complement strand
TCTCTATGAGAATTAATCCGAGGTTTGCATCCCGTGAAACCATTGCAACAAGAAGTGCATTAGGGCCTGCGCCCTTTGTTATCAGTTTTGTTTCCCTGCCCTCTACAATCACCCTTTCAACATCCCCTTTTTTAAGTTCTCCTATTGCTGTTTCTGCAGCACCCATCATCGTTGCTGACATTGCAGCAAAGGTCTCTGCGTCTATATCCTGCGATAGATCCGATGCAATTAAGAGACCATCCCTTGTAACAATGGCGGAGCCTTCAATACTGCCGATGCCGCCCAAACCCTTCAGCAGCCTGAATAATGTATCCTTCTTTGATTCTGGCATTTTAGATTATCATACCAAATAAAACATCAAAAACCTTGTGAACATCCTCCAACTTCAATACTGCCGGGAGTTTTTCTTTTCCTTCAGGAACTGTTTTTGCAGTAACCGGGATAATTGGAATCTCCTTTGGAAGGTTCATCCTTTCCCTTATTTCATTAGGACTTAAAGCATTCTCCAAATTTGCTTTGTTTGCAACTATCACATAGGGAAGCCCTATACTCTTTGATTTCTTGAGCATCTCCTTTGCTCTTGGAAATGTTTCAGAGTCTGTTGAATCAATTACCACTATTACCCCAAGG
Organism: Methanobacteriota archaeon; assembly: GCA_021731385.1. Lineage (GTDB taxonomy): Archaea > Altiarchaeota > Altiarchaeia > IMC4 > QMZM01 > JAKFXM01. The sequence goes on along the minus strand of JAKFXM010000049.1, from coordinate 9,652 downwards.
GCCTCCCCGCCAAGATATTCCAGCAAGGGGTCAAATCTCTCCTGACCTGGCGTTCCAAACAAATCTACCGAAAACCCTTTATAATCTACATGACCATGGTCTAATGCTATAGTAGTCCCAACCCTTTCCACAGAGACTGCTTTTGTGGATACTGAATGGACAAAAGAACTCTTCCCTGCATTATAGGGGCCAGTCACAAGAATCTTTGGAATATATACTCTAATACCCCCCGGTCTTGTTATCTTAAAGGGCACCTTTGCATCTTTATTTTCTTTTCCATTCCAATCAACCTTTGGAACAGTGAAATATTCCCTTAAAATTACCTTTTCCTCTATTGCATTCAACTGGACAATAGCATCTGCTGATGCCTTTATCTTATTCAAAATACCCTTGTCATATGGCCACTCCGTGAACAGGAAAATTCCCGTCGCATTATGTTTTATGAATAATTTTTTCCATTCAACAAGTTCATCCAGGGATTTTTCACCACAGTGGTCAATTAATGTAGATATAGAGTCAAAGACAACTATCTTGTGATTTGATTTCTCTGTAAGAACATCTTCGAGGGTCATTGTAATCGCTTTTGGATTTTTTGCATCTTTCACTATGAATTTCTCGTTTGAAGGTGCATGTATCAAACCGGAATACGCATCAATGAAGCAGAAACTTCCCCTCTCTTTGTATCTACTTATGTCCCACCCATAGTGCTTTATCTCAGTTTCAACAGTATCTGCCCTTTTTGTCTGCACAATATAAATTCCGGAACCCCCGGCATTTAATCTATCGATGATTATATGATACACGAACGGCGAATTTTCAATCCCTGGAAGGGCCCAGAATACAGTTATTGAACCCGGCCTAAGCCCGCCACCAAGCGCCGTATCTAGTTTTGGTATGCCTGTTCTGATGTTCTCTTCATTCATGTTTATTGGATATTATATACATTAATTAGTATGACTATAAAAATGTTCGTATCCCAACCTTTTTCTTTCATAAAGAAAAAGGTTGATCAAAAAGAAAGGAATTTTCCTATCCGAATCAGAGCCAAAGGCTCTGATTGGACCCAAAATTCCTGAAAGGAATTTTCGGGTCGGAAAATTCTGAGTGAATTTGATGAGTAAAATTTATGTGGGGTGAGCAAAGTGATGCGGAATGAAGTGAAGCAGTTACGAGCCAAAGGCTCGTTTGAACCCCACTTATTTTCGCCAGCCTTCCCGAATTTGCCTCCGGCAAATTGGGTATAGCTGAGCGATGAAATCGCCCGAATGAGAGATAATCTCTCATTGGGCCCAATCAGAACCTTTAAGGTTCTGATTCGGGCTCAGATATATGTCGGAGAACCTTTGGTTCTCCGCCACACCCAAAAATCGCAAAGCGATTTTTCGGGTTGTTAAAAGGCTGTGCATCAACCTTTCAGAAGGTTGAGGCTGAAAAATGTTCATAACCCTTTTTTTTGATTTCAAATTTCTTTTTCTCCTTTATCCCAACAATCTTACTGCCCTTAACAATTTCACCAATTTTTGTAATAGTTATTTTTTTCCGAATCTTATTGAAATTTTCCTTTGATATTGTAAACAGGAGTTCGTAATCACCCTCGCTGTAGAGTGCATAATCTAGTATATCCAAATTCAGTTTTTTGGCAACATTCCTTGCATCTTCAGAGATTGGGATGCTATCAATTTCAAGCGTTATACCGACCCTGCCGGATACTGCAATATCATATAAACTTACAGAAAGGCTGTCGCTTATGTCGGTCATGGAAGTAGCGTAATTCCCCAATAAAATGCCCTCATTAACCCTTGGTTCAGGTTCAAGTGCCTTCTTTACTGCAGGGTTATTTACATCAACCGGCAGATTTTTTAGCAAAATTTCGGTTCCCAGTCCTGCACTGCCTAAATTTCCCGTAACTGCAATTATATCCCCGATTCCTGCACCCGAACGCAGCACCGGTCTCTTTGTTTTTCCGATGGCTGCTCCGGAAAGCGTCAATATATCCATGTAATTCGTATCACCACCTGCAAATTTTGCGTTGTATTTTTTGCACTGATCGTCGACCCCGTGCATCATTATCTCAAAATCTTTAAGTTCAATGTCAGGGCTTCCATATGAGAGAAGGAACGCAATCGGCTTTGCACCCATTGCCGCGATGTCGCTGAAATTTACGGTAACTATAAGCTTTCCAATCTGCTCCCTGCTGATTTTTGGCAGTATATGTGTTTTTTCATACAGCATATCTGTTGCAAGAATCAGAAATTCATCACCGAATTTCAGGTATGCTGCATCATCCCCGATGTCAAGAAAACGGCCAAGCCTTTTTACTATTTCCTTTTCGCCAAGGTCAGAAAGTTTCATATCAGTAGTATCTATATTTACTTTGTATTTTAATATTCTAACATTAAATGAAATTCGACACAAAGAAGATAAAGGCAGATGCAAAGATAAATTTTGAAGATGCGTGGCTCAGTACTGCAGGAATTCTTCCCGAAAAGAGCCCTGTGGACTATATCGGCGGAATTGGAAGCCCTCATCCCTTGCAGGGACTAATACAGGAGATTAGGGACGTATTTTTAAGCATGGGTTTTGATGAGATAGAAAATCCCGTCTTTATACCTGAGGATGATATCTATCTTCAGTATGGTCCTGAAGCGCCGGTAATACTCGATAGATGCTATTATCTTGCAGGGCTTCCCAGACCTGACATAGGATTAAGCGATGAGAAGATTGAAAAAATAAAAAAAATCTCAGAGATTGACATAGAGAAATTCAAGAAAATTCTCAGAGACTACCGTGCAGGGTATGTTGAAGGGGACAATCTATTTGAGGAGATGGTCAATCAGTTGTCCATCACCCCGGGTCAGGCAGCGAAAATAATAAGCCTTTTTCCGGAGTTCAAGACCTTAACCCCCATTTCTGAAAAGACAACCTTAAGGTCGCATATGACTGCTGGCTGGTTTTCAACCCTGAAAGCAATGCAGCCTAAATACAAAATTCCAATCAGACTCTTTTCCATTGGCATGAGGTTCAGAAGGGAACAAAGGGTAGATGCCGGGCATTTAAGGATGCACTACGGTGCGTCATGCGTTGTAATGGATGAGAATGTTAGCATTGGGGCCGGGAAGAAGCTATCGGAGGAGATGTTAGGCAGATTGAATTTCAAAGACATTAATTTCGTAAAAAAGAAAGCCACCTCAAACTATTATGCCCCTGAGACGGAATTTGAAATCTTTTCTGGCGGGGTTGAGATAGCAGACTGTGGTATGTACTCCCCGATCGCACTCGCTAATTATGATATTGAATTTCCGGTATTCAACATAGGCTTCGGACTTGAGAGAATTCTTATGTTAAGATTAAATCTTAATGATGTCAGAGAGGTACTTTATCCCCAATTCTATAAGGCTTGGGACATGACTGACAGGGAAATAGCAAAAGATATAAAGATTGATAAAATCCCGGAAACCGGAGATGGAAAAAAACTTGCATTACTTATATCGGGAATTTCAAAAAAATATGCAGATGAAAGATCGCCATGTAAATTTCCCGTTTATGAGGGGGAATTTCTTGGCAAAAACATCAGGGTTTATGTCATCGAGAAGGAGGAAAATACAAAACTCCTTGGTCCTGCCGCACAGAATGGGATATGTGTGTACAATGGTAATATTTATGGAATTCCTGAAATTAATCCTGAAAAATTAGACAGAAAACTTGCCGGGGTTCGGGAAAAGGGGATTCCCGCAGGGTTCTCGTACCTTGATGCAGTTTCAAACTATTTTGCCTATGAGATTGAGTGTTGTGTTAGCCGGGGTGAATCTGATAAATTCATACAGATAAAGATGGCGAAGGCACCATCTGATGTGAATATATCGATTGGCGATATTGCAAGAAGGCATATAACATCAAGGAAAAAGGAGATTTCCATAAAGGGGCCCATATTTATGGCTGTTGAATTTAACATAATAATCTAAAATGCAACCAATGCTTCAGATTACATTGAATTTTCTGGAAGTAGATAGTGCAATAAAGGCTGCAAAAAATGTTGCAGATAATGTTGAGTGGATATGTGTTGGAAATTCTTTAATAAAGAGAGAGGGTATAAAGGCAATCAGCATGATAAAGGAGGAATTTCTTGACGCGACCGACTTTCAGTCGGGCGCGTGTCTGAGAGGCAGAGCCTCTCAGCCACACAAAAAAATTGTAGCAGATATGATGATTAGGGAATCCCCTGCTGAGGTTGAGATGGCATCAAGGGCGGGGGCAGACATAATTACAGTCTCAGGAATGTCAGATGATAAAGTTCTTTTAGGGTGCGTAAACGCCGGTAAGATTAACGGCACAGAAATAATTGCAGATCTAAGAGACCTCAATTTTGGTAAGGAGAAAATAAAAATTCTTGAAAAAACCGGGGTCAATTATCTTCTTTTGGATTGCAGGAATCTGGAGGATATAGACAGGATTTATAATTATGCCAAAATACTGCCAATGCAAGGAAGGCATACATCTGAATTCGAAGGGTTCAGCCACATTCCGATAATTGCTGAGTGTCCCGTAGATAGCGAAACCGTAACCTATGCAATTGAAGCGGGAGCAAGCATTATCGCATTAAAGCTTAATAACAATGATGATCTACAGAAGTTCGCTGAGATTAAAGAGGTAATCAGGAATAGAATTTTTGTAAGAGATCAGGATATATGGCCGACGCATGGCTTTGAGCATGCATCTGAATCCGAGGGGTTCAGCATACCGGCGGAAGAGGAATTTGAAAAAATAACAAAAGTACTCGGCGGCATAAGAAAGGCACTCGCGGATATGGAAATACGGAGAAGTATTGACATGGATAGGAGAAAAAAACTGGATGAAGAGACAAAAGAACTGGAGGATGAGAAAAGGAAGATAGCAGTTGAGTGGAGAAAATTAAAAGAGATGGAAATTCACCTTGAAGAAAAAAAGAAGCTATATGATGAAGGGCGCAGAAAAAAGGAGGATATGTTGCTAAAGCTGGAGGACGAACAGAAGAGAAAGTGGGAGGCTATCAGCCGAAAGAATGAGATAGAGTTGAATAGGATAGAACAGGAACTGGGCAGGATAAAAAGGGCTGGGGACATCATAGAAACCCAAAGGATAAAAATTGCAGATGAGATGAGAAGGATAGAGGAAGAGTGGGGGAGGATAGAAAAAATTACAGGGAAGACAGGAGAAAAAGAGAAATCGGACAAGGGGAATAAACCTGATGAGGGAGGGGTAAGGATTATAGGCGAATATAACACATATAAGAAAGATGAGGTAAGTGAGCCTTTGGGGGGCATAGAGGCAACAGAGATTAAGATGTACCATGAAAAAAACATAGAGGGCGATCTCCTCAGGATAAAGGAAGAACACAAAAGAAGAACAGAAATTTAATCCGGATTTTGCAAAATCACAAATAAGACTTGAAGAATTCCGGATATTTCCTGTGTATAAGGGAGTTCAGGCTTTTTCTTAGCATTAAGTCAAGTTTCTCCTGTTCGTTTGAAATAACCGGGGGCCCATCTGATGCTATTACAGGACCCTCAAGAACTAAAGAGTCATTGCATTCTTTTCCGGAAATTGGATTTTTGTTTAGTATCTCCTCAATTATTGAGGAATTTCCGTTTTTCAGTTCTTCTTCCTGGCGTCTTGTCAATGATCTCAGGCCAAATGGGTAATTTTCTGACTTAAAGTCATCTTTAACACTTGTTCTTATGCCGCAGCCCAGGGATCTGTAGGGATTGATTGCAAATTCCTTTATTATCCACATATTCGATTTGTGCGTAAATATCGAACTTATGTAACCTCCATCATCCCTACCTACAAAAGCGCCCCAGCCACGGGGGTCTCTGTTGTATCCCCGGGATATATCCTCCCTGATCTTTTTAGACGGCAATATTTTTTCGCTCATTTTAATCCTAAAGGTATTTTTATATTTGAAATTTAAATACTAAATCCAGATAATAATATACATGCAAACCTATAACTAACTTCAAAGGAGAAATTTAAAATGGTACAACAATATGGACAGCCCATTTTTATACTGCCTGAGGGGGCTTTAAGGACAACGGGCAGGGATGCGCAGAGAAATAACATTCTTGCTGCAAAGCAGGTCGCTGAGACTGTAAGAACAACCCTTGGACCCAAGGGAATGGACAAGATGCTTGTAAATGACCTCGGCGATATTGTAATAACAAACGATGGGGCAACAATCGTTGAAGAACTGAATGTCGAGCATCCGGCAGCCAAGATGATGGTTGAGGTAGCCAAAACACAGGATGAAGAAGTAGGGGATGGAACCACAACCGCAGTAGTTCTTGCAGGGGAATTGCTCAAAGAAGCAGAAAATTTAATGGATCAGGGTATACACACCTCTATAATCTGCCGCGGTTATAGAATGGCTGCTGAAAAATCCTATGAAATCCTGAAAACTATGGCTAATGGTGTTTCTATCAATGATACCGAAATACTGAAAAAGATAGCAATAACTGCAATGACAGGAAAAAATGCAGAACGAGGGAGAGAAGATCTTGCAGATCTATCAATCAGGGCTATAAAACAGATTGCAGAAAAGGAAAATGATAAAATCAAGGTCGATACAGATAATATCAAAATCGAGAAAAAAACTGGCGGGAGCGTATCGGAGTCCGAGATAATAAATGGGGTTATACTTGATAAGGAAAGAGCCCACGATGCAATGCCTAAAAGCGTAAAGAATGCCAAAATCGCCCTTATAAATGCTGCATTGGAAATAAAAAAGACAGAGACAGACGCAAAGATAAAAATAACCTCACCTGAGCAGTTGGAAGGGTTTCTTAAGCAGGAAGAAGACATGGTTAGGGGGATGGTAGATAAGATTAAGGAAAGTAAGGCAAATGTTCTGTTCTGCCAAAAGGGGGTTGATGACCTTGCATTGCACTATCTTTCAGGTGCAGGTATATTTGCGGTAAAACAAGTTAAGGAGAGTGATATGGATAAACTCGCAAAGGCAACAGGCGGTAAGATTGTGACAAATATAAAGGATTTAAATCAAGGTGATCTGGGAGAGGCAAAACTTGTTGAAGAGGAGAAGATAGCAGGAGATGAAATGGTCTTTGTTCGGGAATGCAAAAATCCAAAAGCAGTTAGTATCCTTATAAGGGGCGGTACAGAGCATGTAATATCAGAGGTAGAAAGGGCCGTAAATGATGCTATACGGGGGGTTGCATCTGCCGTTGAGGATGGAAAGATTGTTGCTGGTGGAGGAGCCCCTGAGGTGGAGGTAGCAAAGGAACTTAGGAGATATTCAGATAAGGTTGGCGGCAGGGAACAGCTTGCAATAAATGCGTTTGCCGATGCAATCGAAATTATCCCAAGAACACTTGCAGAGAGTGCAGGGATGGATGCAATTGATACTCTGGTTGAATTAAGAACTTCACATGAAAAGAACAAGAATATCGGTCTTGATGTATTTAAATGCAAGTGTGTGGACATGTGGAACGATGGTGTTATAGAAACAATGAAGATAAAGACACAGGCAATAAAATCCGCAAGCGAAGCAGCAGATATGATTTTAAGAATTGATGATGTGATTGCCTCATCAAAGAAGAGTATGCCGTCAATGCCTCCCGGAGGAATGGGGGGTATGCCGGAGTACTAATACCAAAATTCGGAGGTAAAAAATGGCCGACATTGTCAGAAGGAGGAGGGATATGTTTGATGAGATGCGCCGAATATTTGAAGATGCTATGGCAGAGCCATTCTTTAAGGCCGGAAAATTTTTGCCGGCAGTCCGCGAATTTATGCCTGCCATTGGCGAGCCTTATGCCGACATGGTTGAGACAGACAAGGAGGTTGTCTTTACTGCAGAACTTCCGGGGGTTCAGAAGGACAAGATTAACCTCAATGTTACAGAGAACAGAATTGAGGTAAGTGTTGAGGCAGAGGAAAAGGAAGAGAAGAAGGCCGAGGGCATCTATGAATATCATGCACGCTATGAAGGCTTTAAGAGTTCTTATTCAACCCCCGTACCAGTGGATGCAGACAAGGCAAAGGCCACCTACAAGAATGGTGTTCTTGAGATAAGGGTGCCAAAGCTTGAGGCTGAGAAGAAAAAGGCGATCAAGGTTGAATGATCCTGTTTTTTTTATTTTCTTTTAATTTTCTGATTTTTGTATTTTTTTTAATTTATTTTAAATAATTCCTCTCCCTCTAATAGATAACTAATGTCTGAAAAGGAATTTAAAATTTCTATAATAGGCGGCTATGGTGGCATGGGGAAATTCTTTGCAAAATTGTTTAGAGATGAGGGTTTCGAGGTAACCATAACTGGTCCGAATGAAATTAATGGCAAGGAGACTGCAAAAAAGTTGGGTGTAAGGTATGAAAGGGATAATATAACTGCTGCAAAAAATTCTGACATTACAATCATTTCCGTTCCTATTGAGATAACGGAGGGAGTGATAACAGAGGTAGCCCCTGTACTGAAAGAAAATTCCCTCCTTATGGATTTTACATCTATAAAAGAGATGCCCTGCAGGGCGATGGAGAAATTTGCAGGAAAGGATGTTGAAATTATAGGGACACACCCAATCTTTGGTCCAAGGACAATTTCACTTGATGGCCAGGTTTTTGTCATTACCCCTATAAGGGCAGGGAGATGGCTGCCATGGCTAAGGGAATTACTGAAGAAACACAACTCAAGAATCTTTGAAACAACGCCCGAGGAGCATGACAGTGTTATGGCAATTGTCCAGGGACTCACGCACTTTGCATACATCTCAATCGGAAAGACATTGCAGGAATTGGACTTTGACATAAGGAAATCAAGGAATTTCTCCTCGCCGATATATGAACTGATGCTTGACATGGTTGGAAGAATTCTTGGCCAGGACCCGGGACTTTATGCAGAAATCCAGATGGAAAATCCAAAAATTTTGAATGTGCACGAGGTATTTCTAAATACTGCAAATGAATTAAGCCGTGTAATTTCAAAAAAAGATAAGGAGAAATTCATCGAGATAATGACAACTGCAGCAAGACACTTTGATGATGTGGACAGGGCAATGGGAAGGTCAGATAAGGCCATCTCCTCCCTGATATCGGAACTTGAGTATCTGAAGAATTCCATTGGAGATGAACTCTGCCTTAGGCATATATATTCCGGAAATGTTCATTTAGGGATTGTAATATCTGTAACTCCGGATACTGTAACAATAAAAGACTCGGGCAGGACCTTTGAACTGAAACTTTCAAATATCCAAATCCTCGGCGATGAAGAGAGGATTAGATACAAGGCAGAGAAATTTGGAAAGATATCAAGGGATTTTTCAGTTATATTCGGTGAGGATGTTGACGAGAAATTTATATCAGAACTATTAAAAGAGAATAGTGAGGACATACTTAATGTAGAGATAAAGGATGTATATAAGGGAGAGAAATTGGGGTCTGGAAGAAGGAGTATATGTTTCGGGGTTGAGATTATAAAGAGTAATGTTAAGGATGTTGAGAATAAAATTATTGAATTTTTTACGAAGATTGGCGGAAAGTTGAGATGAATATAAAATGGAATGCAGAATATTTCGAGACTCGGAAAAAAATAAATTGGTTGACTTCGATCCAGAAAATATAATAACCATTGGTAAATATTATCCTTGGCGTGATGGTAATAATC
>JAKFXM010000107.1 GCA_021731385.1 Methanobacteriota archaeon | reverse complement strand
TGCACTGAATTCCCTTTATCAATTTCTTGCATCCATAAGGCAGCCTGACGGAACTCCATTAATGGATTCTAAAAATAGGGTGACCTCCCATCTTTCAGGGCTTCTCTACAGAACTGTGAGATTGATTCAATTGGGAATAAAACCAATTTATGTATTCGATGGCGAGCCTCCAAAACTCAAAGGACGAGAGATTATGCAGAGAAGGGAATCAAGGGATATTGCCCATATGGAATGGAAAAAAGCCATTGAGGAAAAACGCCTTGAAGACGCAAAAAAATTTGCACAAAGGACATCTAAAATTACTGATGAAATGCTTGCGGATTCAAAGAGATTATTGGAATTCATGGGTGTGCCTTATGTTCAAGCCCCATCCGAGGGTGAAGCCCAATGCGTTGAATTATGCAAAAAAAATGACTCATGGGCTGTCGGGAGTCAGGATTATGATGCCCTTCTATTGGGTGCTCCGCGACTTGTCAGGGGTTTAACACTAAGCGGAACATTTGAATTAACTATAGTTCATCTTGAAAAGGTGTTGAATGAATTAGGAATTACAAGGGAACAATTGATAGAGATAGCAATTCTCATAGGCACGGATTTTAATAAAGGCATTAAAGGGATAGGTCCTAAAAAGGCCTTGAAGATTGTTAAAGAGAATAGGATTAATGAGATTCAATTTGATTTTGATTTTAATGAGGTTAAAAATATATTTCTGAATCCTGTAATTACGGATGACTATAATTTGGAATGGAAAAATCCCGATATAGATGCAATGATTGAATTTCTCTCCAAAGAGCACGACTTCTCCGGGGAAAGGGTAAGAAAGGCAGGAGGGAATCTTGCAACTGCATTCAAGGAGTTCTCGCAAAAGGGCTTGAGTGAGTGGTTATAGATATTTTAATACGAGACCAACGGTCTCGTAGCTCCGAGGCAAAGCCTCGGATTAAAATGGGGGTTGGGTTTTATCAACCTATCGGGACACTCCCAATTCCTTTCAATATCTTGTCACAAATTGAAAAAGCATAAAATAATAAAAAAATTGATGCAGTTAAGGAATAAGGACCCTTATTTTTCCAATGGTAAAATTCTGTCATCGGTGTCAACAAAGCCATCTGATGTAGCACTTGACGCATTTGAAATTTTTTCGGATGTTAATGCGCTTGACAGCCATATATTCTCCGGGATTCAGGGGGTGGAGAGGGATGTTATAGGATGGTTTGGCAGGATACTGAAAAATAGTGAAATTTCAGGGTATATAACAACCGGTGGAACAGAGGCAAATATAACTGCATTATGGGCCGCAAAAAAAATCTATCCGAAAAGAAATGAAATCATTGTTCCAAAATCTGCGCACTACTCAATACAGAAGGCTGCTGATCTGATGGGTTTGAAGATCAGATGGGCAGGGATTGACAATAGATTCAGGGCAGACCCCAATGATATAAAAAAGAAGATAAACGGGAATACCCTTGCGGTAGTTGCAACTGCAGGAACCTCGGCATTGGGTGTAATTGACCCGGTTGAAGAGATAAACGAATTCTGCGAAGATACATTTTTTCATGTGGATGCTGCATTTGGGGGATTTATGATCCCATTCCTGAAGGGATATCCTACGATCGATTTTACATTAAAAAATTTAGATTCAATTACAATAGATCCGCATAAGATGGGCATTTCATTGATTCCGGCAGGCTCAGTTCTATTCAGGGATAATTCATACTTAAAAAGGCTTGAATTATGCCCGCCCTATCTGTCCTTCAGAACCTACACCCTTTCCGGTAGTAGGTCAGGTGGTTCAATAGCATCTGTCTGGGCTGCGATAAAATATTATGGCATCGGGGGTTACAGGAAAATTGCAGAAGATTGCATTAAAAACACGAAATTCCTGTGCAATGAATTGGGCGAAATTAAAGGCGTTAGCCTTATTACAGAACCGGAATTAAACATTGTCGGGATAAAGGTTTCAGGACCTGATAGGGCATACAGGGCACTAAAAAGGAGGGGATGGAAAATTTCATTGGATTCTGATACAAATTCTCTAAGAATTGTAGTAATGCCGCATGTTACTGAGAGGGTTATCAGGGAATTTGTCAGCGATCTGGGGGATATAGTTTCCCGCGGACTTCAGAAAAACTCCAGAATCCTGCGCAAATCCTTCTCGTAAATCACCTCGTCTGCAAATTCCAGAATGTCGTTATTCTTCGGATTGAACGCTATACTGAAACCTGCAACCCTGAACATGGGAATGTCATTTGTGAAGTCCCCGATCGCGGCACATTCTCCTGCTGAAATTCCGTAAAGTCCTGCAATCCCTTCAAGAATCCTGCCCTTGCCCTGGAAATCCACCATCTGATTTATTCCTGAAACCCTGCCGCCCTCAACAAGAAGTTCGTTTGCTATTGCATGGTCAAATCCGTATTCCCTCTTAAGCCTCTCTGCAAGTATATTTAAACCCCCGCTGATTATGGCAATCTTGTATTTCTCTTTTAATTTGGGAATTGTATCAGAAACCCCCGGCATCAGATGGACATTATAGAGAATTTCCCTTATCCTTTCAATCTCAACCCCGTGCCATAGGGAACTGTCCTTTATTGCCCATTCGTCAAATTTTATCTTTCCTGAATAATATTCCTCTGAATGAATTTTTGCCATTTCTTCCGTTCCGAGGCCTTTGTGGACCTCCTGCCAGCTTCCATTTCCGTCAACAAGAACGCCGTCAAGGTCAAACGCAATTAGTTTTATTTTAGACATAGCATTAACCATACATCGGTGAGAATTCGCTTATCTCCGTATAGCCATTCTTGCCGTGTTTTATCTGTTCTGAAATCTCTTTGTACATCTCTTCAATCTTTTTTCCTTCCTCGATGAGATTTTTTGTATCAATCTTTATGCCAAGAACACCGCTAAGTATATTTACCATTGATGCGGCAGCCAACGGATCCGGTGTGTAATGGGTTTCTGCCATAAGGCTTAGTGCAGGTATCTTCTTTTCAATGCAACCCAATAGTAATTCGCTTGAAATTCCCGTAAGTATTCCTTCTTCAATCCTTTTTACCTTTAATTCCTCCAGTTTTTTGTCCAATTCGGGGTTTGTTGAAACACCCATAATCTCGTGCTCTTTCTCCGTTGTTAACCCGGAAATTCCTGCAAGCAGTATGACCTGCTTTGGTTTTATCTCCTCAAACCATCTTATTAATTCACCTGAGAATTCCTTTATATGATGTATAGGCACTACCAACTCCGAGAATATTAGAACAAGATTGTTTTTTGCATATATCCTGATTGGATGCATTGGCGTGTAATTGTGGACTACCGCAATGCTGTCAACCCTCTCTGATTCCATATAACCATAGACTTCCATGCCAAGTTCATCTATCATGTACTTTGTAGCAATTGTGCTTACAAACCCCCTGCTTGGAAATCCCTCAATGATTATCGAATTTTGGGGTATCTCCTTTTTAAGGATAATCTTTGTCATTTTCCCTTAGAATATTAAATTTTTCGATTAAAAACCATATTGTTTGGATTTATTTACCTATTCTAATTTTTTATTATGCGAATTCTGCTGATTCATTCCGACTTTATAAAATTCGAGGCCAAGAAGAAGGCAATACAGAATGCCGATGAGATAAAAGAAGGCATAGGCAATGCTGAAAATGCACTCGTCGTATTTGTTGCAGTCGAGAAGATTGACGAGCAGAATCCTGATTCTGTCATAAAGAAACTTGCTGAAGATGTCAGAGATACAATAAAAAAGGTTGGAGCAGAATCTGTAGTAATCTATCCCTATGCGCATCTATCAAGCTCCCTTGGTTCTCCGGAATCGGCAAGGAGAATACTGAATTCAGTTTATGATGATCTAAAATCTGAATTTAAAACCCTAAAGGCCCCATTTGGCTGGTATAAATCCTTTGAGATAAAGTGCAAGGGACATCCTCTTTCCGAACTTTCAAGGACAATACTGCCGGAAGATGCCGAAAAAGAAAAGGAATCCGTTGCATTGAAGGCTGAGAAAAGGCTGAAATCGGAGTGGTTCGTCCTTGATCTGGATGGAAAATTAATCCCTGTAAACGGATTTAATTTTGATAATTATCAAAATCTGAAGAAATTTGTAGATTATGAAATTTCTAAGGTCAGGGCCGTTGAAAAGGAACCCCCGCATGTGAAATTCATGAAGACGCATGAAATTGCAGACTATGAGCCGGGTTCAGATCCCGGAAATATGAGATGGTATCCTAAAGGCTCATTGATTAAGAGGCTTCTTGAGGAGCATGTATCCTCAATAGTCGTGAAAAACGGAGGTATGCAGGTTGAAACGCCGATAATGTACGACCTAAACCACCCGCAGTTATCAAAATATTTAAACAGGTTTCCTGCAAGGCAATACACACTGAAGTCCGGGGACAAGGAATATTTCCTGAGATTTGCAGCATGCTTTGGTCAGTATCTGATGAGTCACGACATGACTATTTCTTATAAAAATCTGCCTCTGAAATTATACGAGTTATCCCATTACAGTTTCAGGCACGAACAGAGCGGGGAACTTGTCGGGCTTAGAAGGCTCAGGGCGTTTACAATGCCGGATATGCATACCTTGGTGAGAGATATTGAAACCGCAAAGGAGGAATTTTTGGAGCAATATAAATTGTGTATGGGCTGGATGAATGACCTGAATCTGAATTATGAAATTGGAATAAGATTTATAAAAGATTTCTATGAAAAAAATAAGGAATTTGCAAATGAACTGGTAAAATTGGCAGGAAGACCGGCACTTATAGAGGTGTGGGATGAGATGCCCTTCTACTTTGTAATGAAATTCGAATTCAACATTGTCGATGCATTGGACAAGGCATCTGCCCTTTCAACCGTGCAGATAGATATCGAAAATACTGAAAGGTTTGACATAAATTACACTGATGAGAATGGTGAGAAGAAACATCCATTGATGCTCCATGCGAGCATTTCAGGGAGTATAGACAGGAATGTTTACGCATTGCTTGAGAAGGCTTATCTTGACCAGCAGAACGGAAAAAAGGCTATCTTGCCATTATGGCTTTCACCTACGCAGGTTCGGATAATTCCCCTCTCAGGGAATTTCCTATCCTTTGCAGAGGACATTGCATTAAAGATTGAAAACGAAAAAATCAGGGTTGACATAGACGACAGGAATGAGAGCATGGGCAAGAAGATAATGGAATCTGAGAAGGAGTGGATTCCCTTCATAATTGTTGTGGGTGGAAAGGAGAAAGAGAGTGGCTTATTTTCAGTTAGAATTCGCGAAACTGGAAAACAAGAAGAGATGGAATTAGAGAAGATAATTGCAGATGTAAAGGAAAAAATATCAAAATTCCCGTTCAAGCCCCTTCCCATGCCTAAGTTGATTTCAAAGAGGGCGAGGTTTGTCGGGTGATGCTTATTAATATCTTTTTTAGAATGAACCAAGACATCGAATTATTCGACACCAAAGGTGTCGATTCGACGGCTCTGCCGTCGAAGTTTCGAGACCAAAGGTCTCGAATCGAAGTTTCGAGGACAAAGTCCTCGAACCGAAGTCTCGAATTATCAAAAAAAACCTCGGCTGAGAAAGCCCTTGACTATGTCAGGGACGGGATGATTCTTGGGCTTGGAACAGGCTCTACTGTGAGATATTTCATTGAGGGGCTTGGGGGGAAGATTAAAGACGACAATATCCGGATAACAGGAATCCCGACATCAATTGCGACTAAGAAACTGGCGGAGAATCTTGGAATTTCGCTCTCCAGCCTCAGGGAACATCCAGTTATCGACCTTGATGTGGATGGTGCGGATGAAATTGACAGCAAATTCAATCTTATAAAGGGCGGGGGCGGTGCTCATACAATGGAGAAGATCGTTGCAAACGCATCAAAAGAGTTTATTGTAATTGCCGATTATACAAAGATTGTCAAGGAATTGGGAAATTTCCCTGTGCCTGTCGAGATTTATCCTGATAAACTAAGGTTTGTTATAAATGAATTGAGAGAAATAGGCGGAAGTCCAAAACTGAGAGAGAATTTTAAAACAGATAATGGCAATATCATCATTGATACAAAATTTGAAATAAAAAATCCAGAAGAACTTGAGGATAGGATTAATTCAATTTCCGGTGTAATTGATAACGGTATTTTTTCAAAAAGAATACCAGAGATTGTTATTGTGGGTTATGGCAATGAGGTAAAAATATTACATAGAAAAAAATGGACAAAAAAAGCAAACAGCAGGAATTACAGAAGATTGTAATTGAGATAGAAAATTACAAAAGGATAATGGAGGGTATTTCAAGACAGATTCAATTGATTGAAGGTACAATGATTGAATTAAATTCAACAATTGAAGTCCTTACTGCGCTTTCTGAAAACAAGTCTGGAACGCCTATATTGGTCCCTATTGGCTCAAATTCCTTTGTAAAGGCAGAACTGAAGGATACTGAAAGGGTAATTTTTGGAATTGGTGCAAATATCTCTGTCGAGAAAACAATTGCAGATGCAAAAAAGGGTCTTGATACAAGGGGGGAGGAATTGAAGACTGCAATGGAGAAGATAGAGAAAAATGCTGTTGGTGTGAATAACAAACTAATTGAACTTAATTCCCAGTATGAGAGATTAGTTGGGGAGATGCAGGCACAGGGCTGAATGATTTAAGGTTACATTTATATACAATTGTAACTATATTATAATTATGGATGTTATTACGGCAAGAATACCCGAGAGATATGTGCAGGACCTAAAAAGGATAGAAAAAGAGGAACATGCAGATAGGGCGGAAATAATAAGAAAACTATTGGCTGATGCCATAAAAGACTGGAAACAGAGAAAGGCGTTAGAATTATTAAAAGAACATAAGATAACCATAAGAAAGGCTGCAAGTTTTGCCGGACTTACCTACATAGAGATTCTAGATCTGGTTTCTAAAGAGGGAATAGGTATGGGCTACACCTTGGAGGAGTTGGAAAGGGACATGGGAAGGATATGATATGGCAATAATTGATTCCTGTGTTTTAATTCTACTCAGCCGGATTGGAAGGATATCATTACTTAAATACTTTAAGAAGATTTTAATAACTGCAGAGATTTATGACGAAGTAGTGAAAGAAGCCAAAGGAAGACTTGGTGTATCAGAAATAGGAAAGGCATGCGAAGACTGGATCAGGATAACTGAGATAAAATCAAGAGAGAAAAAGACCGGCAAACTATATGGGATAGAAAAAGCGGATATATCTATTATACTATTAGCTAAGGAAACCAATGATCTTCTTCTGACTAATGATCGTATGTTGATTAAAATAGCAAGAAGCAAAGGCATTGAATGCTACTGGCTGACAACCTTCCTGTTAAAGCTGGTAAAAGAGAAAAAAATTGCGAAGGATGAGGCAAAGAATATCCTATTTGATTTAGTAGAAAGTGGAATGCGGATAAGAATTGAGGTTTATTCTGCAATTCTTAGAAGAATTGATGAGATATAACTCTGGTGGGATATGTTTAACCTTCTAAAAGAGAAATTCAGGGGTTTTATTGGCAGGGTAGCAGGGGTTGATTCTGAAGAGATTACCACAGGAACAAAGATAAAGGGTATGTTCAGCAGGAGTATTATGCTTTCTGAAAGAGACATTGACAATATCCTTCATGATTTTCAGATTGATTTAATAGAGAATGATGTTGCTTTCCAGACATCAGAGGTTATTATAGAAAAACTGAGGGGAGAGTTATTGAATCGGGATATAGAGAAAAATAATATTGGAAAATTTGTCAGGGATTCCCTTAGGGGTGTTTTGTCGGATATACTAAATCTGGAGAAAGAAATTGACATAATAAAAACAATACAGGAATCCAAAAAGCCATTTAAGGTAATCTTCTTCGGGATAAATGGCAGCGGAAAAACCACCACAATAGCAAAATTTGCAAATTATCTTATGAAGAATAATTTTTCTGTTGTTCTTGCGGCAGGTGATACATTCAGGGCAGGGGCGATAGAGCAGATAACTAAGCATGCGGATTCCCTGAATATTAAGGTTATAAGCCATCAGAAAGGGGGAGATTCAACTGCCGTTATCTATGATGCGATAGAACATGCAATTGCCAGGAATATTGATGTAGTATTAGCAGACACTGCTGGCAGGATGCAGACAAACGTGAATCTTATGGATGAAATGAAGAAGATTTGCAGGATTAACAAGCCCGACCTGAGGATATTCGTGGGTGATGCTCTAACCGGGAACGATGCAGTTGATCAGGCAGAGAAATTCAACAAGGAGATCGGAATTGATGCAGTAATCCTTACAAAGATGGATTCGGATGCGAAAGGAGGGTGTGCATTGTCAATAACAGACATAACAAAGAAACCAATCATATTAATGGGAACGGGTCAGGGCTATGATGACCTGAAGGAATTTAACAGGGAATGGTTTGTTGACAGAATTCTTGGTTAAGGATTTTTAGTTTTATAGTTACAGCAATTATGGCTATTTTAATTATAAAAGAAAAATTAATGAATTAGAGAACATGAAAATATTAAATCCAATATTAATACTACTATCCGCCATTCTAACCGCCCCTGCGGTGTCAGCGGAGGATAAATTAAAGCCTGCCCTGGACAGCATATACAATGCAATAAAGACCCTTGCTGACATGATAGGCGGGATTATTTTTTCCGTTTTCCCGTCACTGGAAAATTCCATAGAAGGCATCTTAAATTCAATCGACAAATTTCTCCCGTTCATGAAGGACTACCACTGGATTTTTTACATACTCATATTTATTGCAATAATGGCAATACTTGCAGAACTCTGGCGCATGTCAAAATATTACATAATAAATTCAATCTCGGGACTGATATTCTTACTGATTTTAATCCATATATTCGGGGTAGAAATCAGCATAACCCTGCCGGCGCTTATCATGATAGTACTATTTGGAATTCCCGGGGTTTTGCTTATTCTGATTTTGCACTATTTGGGAATTTTTCTATGAATGATGCCCTTTTTTGGTATAAAAAGCAAAATAATCGCAAACAATATAATCCCTGCCGCAACTGGAGCAAAATCTGTTATCTCCTTTTCCCGGATTTTTTTGTCGATTTCAAGAATCAGAGTGCCTGAATCCAATACCCCTGCTGTGTCATTTAATTCTAAATAGATGTCCTTTGCAGTTTTTGCATATACGCTTGCATTCCCGTATTGTCTGATGTTATACAACCCCTGTGCAATAGCATAATAGTTGTCAGCCTCACCATGTCTCCTAACTGACGAAAGCAATGAACCGGATTTTGAAATCCCCCCGCTGTCATTCAACGCAAGATAAATTCCCATCGCCCTTTTCGCATATGTGGTTGCATTCTCATAATCTCCGGAGTTGTAATACTCCTGTGCCATGGAATAGTAATCCTCGGACAATTGTTTCCGGTTTATTCCCTCAATCTCAGATATCAGGGATTCGGATTTTGAAATTCCTTCACTGTCGTTTAATTCGAGGTAAATATTCCTTGCTTTTTCGGCATAGATAATTGAATTATTAAAATCCTTACCAAAGAAATAATAGTCCATAGCCTTCAGATAGTATCTATCAGCCCCACCTTTTCTGTTTCTAACTATCCCCGTATTTATCTCCGATATCAGGAATTTTGACTTTTCGATGCCTTCAGTATAATTGGTCTTGGTGTATATCTCCTGCGCCCTTTCTGCATAGATTAGCGCATCCTCAAACCTACCTGAATTGAAATATTTGACAGCATTATCATAATACAGATCGCCCAATTGTTTTTTCTCACCGGATGTAAGATTGGGCTTTGAGAGAAGCAGCATGTAGTCGGATTTCAGAATGCCATCTATATTATTTATCTCTGAATATATCTCCCGCGCTTTTTCTGCATATATCTTTGAGTTTTCATAATCATTTTTGATATAGTAATCATATGATTTTGAATAATGTCTCTCTGCGTCTAAATTTTTTACATAATCCAAATTTAATGCAAATGCATATAAATTCTTATTTCCACCTACAAATAATTTATCATCAGCAGTATATGCTGAAAGGAGGGTATCATCTATGCCAGATCTCCATTTAACAGAGTTATTAATATCAATAAAATACATGCTTCCATTCCTTGATACTGCAACAATTTCTTTTTTGCTGTCATTGTCTATATCCAGCGCGCTTATTGCCGTAATTTTATCTATCCCCCTATTCCATATAAGGTTTCCATTCATCCTAAGAAGATAGAGGTAATCATCCGACACTGCAATTATCTCTTTATACCCGTCATTATCCAAATCTTCAGAGAATACATCAGATATCCTGCTTCCTGTTTTATATTTCCATCTC
>JAKFXM010000043.1 GCA_021731385.1 Methanobacteriota archaeon | reverse complement strand
AGATGGTGCAGCAGCAGTTATTCTTGCAAGCGAGAAAAAGGCAAGGGAACTTACAAAAGAACCAATCTGGATAACCGCCTCTGCAATGGCAACAGATACTCTTGCATTGCATGACAGGAAAACCCTGTCAAGGATGAATTCAACCATCCTTGCGGGGGAACGTGCTTATAAAGAATCCGGACTTAAGCCAAGGGATATTGACTTTGCTGAAGTCCATGACTGCTTTTCAACTGCAGAAATATTTGCAATAGAGGGCTTGGGCTTCTGCAATTTTGGCGAAGGCGGGAGATTTACAGAAGAAGGACAGACGAGGATTGATGGAAAAATTCCTGTAAATCCAAGCGGTGGCTTAAAGGGAAAGGGTCATCCCGTAGGTGCAACAGGAATAGGGCAGGCAGTTGAGGCTGTTCTTCAGTTAAGGGGAAAGGCAGGAAAAAGGCAGGTTAAGGATGCAGAGATAGGATTGATTCATAATGTTGGTGGATCCGGTGCAACATGCGTTGTTCATATACTCTCAAGATAATACATATGACCCCAAAAAGGATTAAAATCGTGATGGACAAACAAAGTAGAGAGATTATCAAGGATATTGACTTTCTGAGAAGTATTTATGGAAAATTGATAACTATACTTCCCTCTTTTGATATTACTGATAAGAGTATCTTACCGTATGGACTAAAACCACACACCCGGTCTGTTAGTTGGCTCGTTGAACAAGTTATTACCCAACAAACGAAATATAGGGCGGAAAAACTTGGTCTTGAAGATGTAAATTTTGATATGCCCGACACTTGTCTGCATGATTGTGAAATAAGGGTTGGTGAAAAAATTTATTATGTCAATGTAAAAATTCATAATGTTGCAATGAAAGAAAACAAAAACGATATTGCAGCGGTTGAAAAGATTTACATGCAATATGCTGCTAATCCTTCGTATAATTTAATTTATGCTTGTTTTGGAATAAGTTTTAGAAACATAAATATTAAATTTGACCCAAGTTATTTATGTTTATTTTCTCCGCAATTTTTGCCAATCTATGTGAACCCAAGAAACGATAAAATTCAGGCATATTATCGTCATGAGCCAGTATACAGAACACGAAGGGAATTTTTGAAGTTACTTCGTAATAATTCAAGAAGTATAATACTAAGACCGCCAAGAGGTGAGTAAGTATGGAGGAGATAGTAAATAGAGTTTTCAATGAAGATATGCTAAAGGGGATTAATAAAATTCCAAATAATTTTTTAGATTTAGTAGTAGCGGATCCCCCCTATTGTTTAGGGAAGGATTACGGTAATGGTTCAGATAAACTGGAACCCAATGACTATCTGGAATGGAGTAAGGCGTGGATAGATGCAATAATACCCAAAATAAAGGATAATGGTAGTTTTTATATTTTTCTTACATGGCAGTATAGCCCTGAGATTTTCAGTTACATGAAAACAAAACTGCTTATGATAAACGAGATTATCTGGGACAGGAGAGTACCAAGTATGGGCGGAAGCACCAGAAAATTTTCCTCGGTTCATGACAATATCGGATTTTTTGTTAAATCAAAAAATTATTATTTTGACATAGACGCGGTAAGGATTCCCTATGATAAAGAAACCAAAAAAGCAAGAACCCGTTCAATTTTTGTAGGCAAGAAATGGCTTGAAGTTGGATACAATCCAAAGGATTTATGGAGCGTAGCAAGAATTCACGCAGAAGACCCGGAAAGAGAAAACCATCCAACCCAAAAACCACTGGATATCATCGAGAGGATTATTAGAGTCAGCTGCCCGGAGGGGGGGGTTGTTCTTGACCCTTTTATGGGGAGCGGAACAACGGCGGTGGCTTGTATTAAACTTAGAAGAAATTATGTGGGTTTTGAAATAAATCCGGAATACTGTGAAGTTATTAAAAAGCGAATTAAAAGGATAAAAAGTGAACCATCGCTTTTTGCTGCAATTGAAATAAATTCGCCATATAAAAATTTAGTGGGAATGTATGATATTTAACATTAGATTAGGCTAGAGGTAATAAAATGGTCAAAGGACTAGCATCTCACTGGAGATTGATACCACAGAGGTATAACATCATCGGAACTGAATGTGCAAGATGCGGGGAGAAATTCTTCCCGCCAAGGCAGTTATGTCCAACATGCAGAAGGCTCGGAAAGACAAGGGATTTCAAATTCTCAGGAAATGGCGAAATTTACACCTATACAGTAATCCATGCAGCACCCGAAGGCTTTGAATTCCAGAAACCCTATGTTATCGGCATAATAAAACTTGATGAAGGCCCATTGGTTACTGCACAGATAGTTGACTGCAGATTAGAAGATGTCCAGATAGGGAAAAGGGTAAGGTCAGTATTCAGAAAAATAATGGCTGGGGGAAAGGAGGGAATAATAAGGTATGGATACAAGTTTAAGTTGGTAGGAAAATAACTCAGAATGTAGTAACCTTCCCCTCAACGCACATCTCTGTAATCTTTGTGACATTCTCAAGCCAGTAATCTGTAATCTCTATCGCTTTTTTATTGATTTTCTGGTCACCAATAACCTGAACAGATGCAATCAGTGGCTGGTCTATCGGCTTTCCAATCTGGCTCATTATCCTGACATATGCCTGTTCTGCTCCTTCTTCAGCAATGTCTTTAGCTATCTCATTTGCAAGAAGGTTATAAATTTTTCCTACATGGTTTATCGGATTCTTTCCTGCTGTAGCCTCCATAGACATTGGTCTGTATGGTGTTATTAAACCATTAGCCCTGTTTCCCCTGCCAACAGAACCATCATCTCCCTGCTCAGCACTTGTACCCATGACAGTTATATAGACACTTCCCTTTTCATAGTCATCACCCGTATTTATGTCTATATGAATATTTCTGTCATCAAATTTCGCAACAAAATCTTTAAGTTTCTCGTGCATCTCTTCTATAACCGATTTATAAGCATCAAGGTCATCTATATATCTTGAGACCATTGCAGCAGCTATTGTGAGGGTTATATTGTTATCCCTTCTAACGCCCATCACCTTTATATCCTCCCCAACTTCCTTCATTTTAAGCCCGTTGTTTATATATCTCTCAGTTTCAAGAACAAGCCTTTCTGTTATGGAAAGTGGTGCAAATCCTACACCAAATGATGTATCATTTGACTTTGGAATTCCTTCCCTCCTGAATACATGCTGCAAATCTGCCGAACCTTGTCCTATCTTCTGTTCTATATCAATATATGAATCCTTAAAATTCTTGATGTTTTTTCTAAGATACTCCATTGCGGCATTTATGGCAATATCCCCGGCGGGAATTTTTTCATTATCCACATAGTTTGTTGCCCTGCCACTGAGAAGTATGTATATTGGTCTTGTTATCTCACCACCACCAAATTTTGGATCTGCTGCCCCACCGACAAGTTCAACCTGATCCGTATTGTGGTGCATCACCCTGCCAAATCTTTTTATATATTCCTTACACAATGCCCTGCTCACAGATTCCGCAACTCCATCACACAGGGAATCCGGATGCCCTATACCCTTTCTTTCAACAAGTTCAACAGATTGTTTTTCAACAGGAATTTCCTTAGGGAATTCTACAACTATGTTCCTTGTCTTTTCCATTCTAATCAGTCCTTTGAATCTGCATCCTTTATCCCATCACCCGTAACCTCAAAAATACATTCCCCTTCAGGAAGATTTGGAGAATCAATCAAGCGGGCAATCCTCTTGTCCCCCTTGCTCTTCTTTAGATAGACCCTATATGTCGATGTATGACCTACAATATGACCCCCTATAGGCACTGTAGGGTCACCGAAGAATATGTCAGGACGCGACATGACCTGATTTGTGACAACGACTGCTATATTAAAAGGATCCGAAAGCTTCCTCTGCAGTGTGTGCATGTGCCTGTTTATCTTCTGCTGTCTTTCGGCAAGTGTTCCTCTTCCGGTATATTCTGCCCTAAAATGAGATGTCAGCGAATCTACAACGATAAGCCTTGTGTTGTATTCCTTTACAAGTTCCGCAGCCTTTTCTACGAGAAGAATTTGATGATCTGAATTGTAAGCCCTGCCTACATGAATGTTTTTCAATGTCTCGTCCGGGTCCAGTTTTAATGCCTTTGCCATTTGCTGTATCCGTTCCGGGCGGAAGGTGTTCTCTGTATCTATATATACTGCAGTTCCTTCAAGACCGCCTTTGTTCTTTGGCAATTGAACATTCACAGATAACTGATGCCCAATTTGTGTTTTACCGCTTCCGAACATACCAAAGAGTTCTGTAATTGCCTGGGTTTCAACACCATTGCCGAGCAGTTTATTCAATTCCTTACTACCTGTTGTGATCTTCCCTACAGACTCCCTTCTCTTAAGGACATCCAGGCCGGTTTCAAACCCCATCTTCAGCGAATCCCTTGCAGCGCTTATTATCTTGACAGCCACTGTATCCCCAAGACCTACATCCTTTAATTCATTTACTGATGCGGCAGCAATAGATTCAACACTGGAATAACCCGCCTCCCTGAGTTTTTCTGCAACCTTTTCTCCAACACCCGAAAGTTCATCGATTTCCATTTTATACAAATTAGAATTAAGATTATTATAATATAAAATCAATCAATCAATTTCTTCATTTTCTCAACAATCTCCTTACCGTCTGTGAATGAATTGCTAAGCACATCAATCAGGGTTTCAGCGGATGCAATTTCAATCCTGCCTTCGTACCTCTTTTCAAGGAGGACATCCTTTACATTGCTTTTCGGGA
This sequence comes from Methanobacteriota archaeon, assembly GCA_021731385.1. GTDB lineage: Archaea > Altiarchaeota > Altiarchaeia > IMC4 > QMZM01 > JAKFXM01. Next base: position 5,672 of record JAKFXM010000043.1, on the reverse strand, counting down.
TTATAACCTTTTTCAATCCTGCCTCAATAGCAGCTTCAATCTTCTGTGTAACCCCGCCGACAGGAAGTACCTCCCCCCTAACCGTCAAAGAGCCCGTCATTGCAACATCCTGCTTAACACCAACCTTTTCAAGCGCGGAAATTACCGCAACTGCAACGCTAACACTTGCGGAATCCCCCTCAACACCCTCGTATGTCTGCAGGAATTGTATATGTATGTCATGATTTGAGATATCCTTACCGCTCATCATCTTTATCAATGCCGATACATTTGTAACTGCCTCTTTTGCAATTTCACCAAGTTTCCCTGTTGCAATTATTCTGCCATGCTGCCTGCTCTGTGCCGGGGCGATTTCAGCAACTATCGGAAGAACTGTCCCTCCCTCCCCCATTACAGCAAGTCCATTAACCCTGCCAACCCTGGAGCCTTCTGTTATAAGGATATTGTATTCCTTTTTCTTTTCAAGATATGTATCCCCCACCTGCTGCTCAAGTGTCCTTGCCGATTTCTTTCCATCCAGGACATCCTCCTTAGTAACATAATTATGCCCCTTTTCTACTGCTACATCCCCCGATGCACGAACCAAACCACCAATCTCTCTCAGGCGAAGCGTCATTTTGTTTCTCATACCCGCCTTTCTCTTGGATTCCCTGATTATCTCTTCAACAGCGTCCTTTGTGAAGTGTGGAATTTTCTTATCCTTTGTTACTTCCTGTACCATAAATTGTACCAATCTCTTTCTGTTAAGATTATTATCCTCTATCATATCCTCCATGTAGACCTCATAACCATAGCCCCGTATTCTCGAACGAAGTGCGGGGTGCATATGCTGCATTACACTGAGATTTCCTGCAGCAACAAGAACAAAGTCACATGGAACCGGGTCTGTCATGACCATTGCCCCAGAACTCATTTCACTTCTTCCCGTTATGCCAAGTTCTTTTTCCTGAAGTGCAGTAAGTAGATCCTGTTGGGATTTTCCAAGCGTTCCTACCTCGTCGATAAAGAGAACACCCTTATTAGCCTTGTGAATAAGCCCCGAAACAACCCTTAGGTGAGCAGGTGTTCCAAGCCCGCCACTCTGCAATGGATCATGCTTTATATCACCCAGCAATGCACCAGCATGTGCTCCTGTACCATCATAAAATGGTGCTGTCTTCCTGTTTGCATTGTCTACAATAATCTTCGGTATATTCGATTTTGGACCGCCAACCATCATGAGCCTTATATTCAGACCAAAAAGGAAGAATATGAGAATTCCAAATCCAATTAATGCTACACTAATCAACTGTAATTCCGGTTTAAACAATGCCAAACCAACAGCTGCTAATATTATGATAAATGGTAAAAGTAGCTGATTTCCCCTCCTGGATTCCGGAGTTTCACCGGTTCTCTCGCGTTCTTTTTTTATAATCTTTATACCATCGCCTGCAGGAACAATCTGGATTTTGGGGTTATTTTCGTCTTCCGGATTAGGATATGCAAGAATATCAACAAGATCTTGACTTGGCAGAAGTTCTGTCATTGCATTTGCAAGCATTGACTTCCCGGTTCCAGGTTCCCCGATAAGTAGAATATGCCTCCTCTGCTTTGCAGCCTTTTTTACTATATCAACGGCATGATCCTGTCCTATAATCTGATCTATAAGTTTCTCCGGGGCCTTTATCTCCTCTGTTGTTTCAAAATCATCCCAGGATTTCATTGATGCTATATCCTTTTTATTCTTGACTTCCTCCTTCATTGTTTCCTTATTCTCCCCCATCTTCAATTTATCAATCTGCATCGGGATATATCATGAATTCTAAGATTATATCTCATTACCATAGTATTCTAACATCGTCACTCCTGAATTTCTGCTTTATTATGGTATCCTCTATGCAATGCCTTATTCCGGAATTATACATGAGCAATCCGAGAATTGCAATCATAACCCCGTTATCACTGCAGTAATTTTTAGGGAATCCGAATTTTGCATTATGTTCCTTAGCCATAATACCAAGCATTTCCTGCAATCTCTCATTATTTCCTACACCGCCAGTTAGCAGCAATTCCGTGGCTTTGAGATGAGCAAGTGCCCTTTCCGTAGCCTCGGTGAGCATAGAAAATGCAGTCTCTTGTAGAGAGAAACATAGATCCTCTAGACCTGCCCCTGCCTTAAGTTTCTGTTCTGCACTTGTAAGAACCCCTGAAAAAGAGAGATCCGTGCCTTTTACTACATAAGGCAATTCTATGTAATTTTTTCCATTCTTTGCAAGTTCCTCTATCCTCGGACCTGCGGGATGCTTTAATCCGGCAGTTCTTCCAAATTTGTCAAGCATATTCCCAATTCCTATATCCAGTGTTTCGCCAAAAATTCTGTACCTTTTGTCCCTTAACCTCAGTATCTGCGTATTTCCGCCAGAGACATAAAGGACAAGTGGGTTATGGAATTTTCCAGTAATCTTTCCTATCTCAATATGTGCTATGCAGTGATTTACCCCGATAATCGGGATTTTATAATGAAGAGAAAGGGCACGTGCTCCCGTAGCTACTGTCCTTAGACACGGACCAAGCCCAGGGCCCTGAGAGAATGAAATCAAATTTATGTGATTAAATTCGAGATTTGATTTTTCAAGCGCAGAATCCAGCGCATTTTTGAAATTATCAGCAATAAATTGCGCAGCCTCCCTTGGATGGATTCCTGCCTTAGGTGAGTAAATCCTTCTCTCGTCAGCAAGAACCCTATTGTCCGAATTCACTATTCCGATTCCAAGTGTATGGGCAGTTCCCTCGATTCCCATGCATATCATTTTCCTTTAATTTATCAAATGTAGATATTATAACCTGATGGCCGTAGGTATACTTTCCGGAACGAAGGTGATAATCGGGGAGAATGAGGCAAAATCCTTCCTGAAGGAAAAGGGATTTGGAGAGGCAGTGGGCAGCAGATATGAGATATCGCTTATTGAAGCCCTGTACCTCCTTGAGAATGAAAAAATCCAGATAACCGACGGAAAGAAATCCCTGAAGTTTGAGGATTTACTTAAGATAGGTAACAAGGTAGAGGGGAATTTCTATGCAAAATATTCCGTCTACAGCGATTTGAGAACCCGCGGTCTCTTGGTAAGGACGGGGCTGAAATTCGGCACGGACTTCAGGGTTTATGAGAGGGGCTCCAACATAAAGTCGGGGCATTCGAGATATCTTGTTCATGTTGTCCCCGAGGAATATACATGTTCGTTCCCGGAAATTGCAAGGGCGATAAGGCTTTCCCAGAATGTTAACAAAGGCATGATTTACGCAATTGTTGACGAGGAGGGGGATATTACCTATTACCAGATTGACAGGATCAAATTCTAATGGTGGTCTAAATGGAAGAACTAACAAAGAAAGGCGTTATACTTGGTGTGTTCTATTCAGCAATTGGGTTTTTAGCACTTGTAATTATAATACAATTCTCGTCCATAGACACAATTGGAATTGCGTTATTATCCTTAATTTTCATCTTTGCAGCATATCGGCGAGGTTATACTGATGGGCTGAAGATGGTAAAATAATTGGTGATAAGATTGAACATAGTAACTCTTGGAACGATTGCACTTGATACCATAAAAACACCATTTGGAAGCGTTAAAGATGTTCTTGGTGGTTCAGGGGTCTACTTCTCAATCGCTGCAAATTTCTTTACCGAATGCGGAATTCTTGGGGTTGTTGGCAGGGATTTTCCAAGGGAATACATGGGAATTCTTGAATCTGCAAATATAGACCTGTCAGGTATCGAATACTCTGATGGAAAGACCTTCAGATGGTCCGGCTCTTATGAGTATGACATGAATCATGCCCACACCCTGAAGACAGAACTCAATGTGCTTGAAACATTTAGTCCAAAAATACCGGATAATTATAAGAACTGCAAATTCCTCTTTCTCGCAAACATAGACCCTGAAATCCAGATCGAGGTTCTCAGGAAGATAAAACCAAAATACAGTTTATGCGATACCATGAATTTCTGGATAGAGCATAAAAAGAAAGAATTGCTGGAAATTCTTGCCATGGTTGATATGGTCATCGTAAATGATGGAGAGGCAAGGGAAATCTGCAATACATCAAATCTTATAAAGGCCGGAAGGTCGCTCCTGGACATGGGTGTAAAAAAACTTGTTATAAAAAAGGGCGAACACGGTGCATTGTTTTTTTCAAACGATACCTTTTTCAGCGTTTCGGCATATCCCCTGGAAAATGTTGTAGACCCGACAGGTGCAGGGGACTCATTCGCCGGAGGAACGGTCGGATATTTGGCAAAGAATGGTAGTGTCGATGACAGCATGATTAAGAGGGGGATGGTCTATGGCAGCGTTATGGCATCCTATGTAATCGAGAGTTTCAGTATCGAAAAATTCCAAAACCTGAGCAAGGAAAAGATCCAGGAGAGATACAACAAATTCAAGGAGATTGTTGCATTTGAACACCTGTTCTGACGGGATTTAATACCGTAATTCGATATAATTTCACTTGTTTATAAAATCTACGGGGCTGTGGGGTAGTCTGGTATCCTAGCAGGCTCCAGAAAACCTACTGGAGCGCTGAGCCTTTTATGGCAATGATGAATTGCGGGTCTGTCAAGAAATTTTGGTTTAGAGAGACCTGCGGATGGGGGTTCAAATCCCCCCGGCCCCAAATTACAGGATATTATCAAAAATAATGATTGCTAAAATCAAAAAATTTATTTCAGAGAGAAAAGTTCAGATAAGACATCATGCCAGAATCCAAATGCGAGCACGCAGGATTCGCATTGATGATATTCTGGAGGTTATATCCAGTGGTGATATACTTGAGAAATACCCTGATGATATGCCATTCCCAAGTTGTTTAATTTATGGAAAGTCCAATAATAGACCAATACATGTAGTCTATGCGTTATCAGACGAGGAGATTATAATTATAACTGCCTATGAACCAGACCCAAATAAATGGATAAATTTTAGATTCCGGAGGAAGTTGAAATGAAAAAATGTGCGATCTGTAATGGAAAAACAGAGCATAAGGTTGTGGACATTCCAACAGAGTTAGAGGATAAATTCCTGATAATAAAAGGTGTGCCAGCAGATGTCTGCACTCAATGTGGCGAGATTTATTATACAATTGATGTTGCCAGAGAATTAGAGAAAATTGAGGATAAAGTTAGCGAGAAGAGCATAAAATTGGTTAGGGCAAAGAATGCATACGAGGTTCCTCTTCCGTGTTAATTAGTTAAATTTCATTATAACTCAGATGGAATTCAACAGGATTCTGTGTTTTTATTGAATTAGAAAGTATATTAAAATATACTTTCTAATAACCAACAAATGAACTTCGTTCATTTCTTGTTGGAAGATTTTGAGATAAATTTGAAAGATGACGCAAGAAGATAAATTCTCCGAATGGTATCTGAAAATTCTGGAAGATGCAGAGATAGTTGATTCAAGGTATCCTGCAAAAGGTATGCTGATATACCGGAGATGGGGTCTCTTTATAATCCGGCAGATGCAAAAACATCTGGAGAAAATGCTTGAAGAGCATGGGCATGAACCGGTTCTTTTCCCCGTAGTTATCCCTGAGGATATTCTTGGCAAGGAAACAGAACACATAGCAGGATTTGAAAATCAGGTATTCTGGATAACACATGCAGGAGCAAATCCCTTAGAGAGAAAACT
>JAKFXM010000168.1 GCA_021731385.1 Methanobacteriota archaeon | reverse complement strand
TGTTAAATCTTGAACATGTTTATGGAATATTAGTATATGCTCATAACAATTTACAGGATAATGATAGAATGGATAGTTTTTCCCACCATTCATATGTCTAAAACTTTGGGGTTCGCCCTTATGCCAGAGATAATCATCTACATATTCAAACCCGATTTCTTGACACATTACAGTAAATAATGCCCCCAACGGCACTCGTCTTTTTGTCCAGGGTTGCTTACCCATTTGGCAATTAACATCTCCAACATTGAGAACGAAAACTCTATGATTATCTAAAACTCTGAAAACTTCAGCAAATATTTTTCTCATATCCTCAAGATATGCTTGTAAAGTTGGCCATTGAGAATATTCCCTTGCATTAAAATAAGGTGGAGAAGTTACAGCTAAATGGATTGAATTATCTAGAAATGACTTTAATACCTTTTCACTATCTCCTAAAATTAATCTATGATGTTGCATATTTACCTCTCGTTGAAATTCTTTTTATTTTTTACAGTATCAGAAATAAAAGATTTTTCTGCAAGCCAAGCTAAAACAATATTTCTTACAATATCTGCATCACCATCCCCAAATTCTCCCCTTAATTTTCCCATGAGTACCCATTGATTCTCTGTAAAAGAAACCATAACTCTTTTTGTTTTTGACATTTTCTTATATATATCTACTTAGATACATTTTAGCTATATATAAGTATAAACATATAAAAATCACTTCATAATGAGATTTACTGTATAAATCCCATCTTTCTCAACGCGAATTTATCCGCTTTTGTCTGCTTGCACCGGACAGGAATTCCGTTCCTGTAGTCGAGATAATGGGAAAATTCGTGAAGAAAGACGAAATTTATTAAATCATTTGCAGATTTCATTGGATAATAATTCCATGAGTTTTTGTCAAATGGCGAGCCTACCCTTATCTTTATTGGATAGCGATTTTTTGGATTTATCGAAATTCTTATCCTGTTGTCTCTGTAGTAGCAGACCCCGCCGTATGGAATTTTTGAACTCTTTCTTGTATGTTTGATTAATACGAGAAGATTTGATGTATCATGTTCTTTTACAAATTCATTCAGTTTTCCTGCATCTATTCCGGTGTCATTTACAATTTTCATCCCAGAATCCTTGCCTTTTCGTTATTTATCGTTGTTTCAATAATATCCCCTTTAAATTCCTTCCATGCATCCTTTATCCTGCCAGAATCTTCCCTGGTAAGTGCAACAACAGCAGGTCCCTTTCCTGAAAGACCAGCAGCAATTGCTCCTGCCGAAATTGCAGAGAGTGCGATTTCTGAATCCTGCCTGAAGATTGCAGAATACAGGATTCCGTTAAGTGTCATTGCAGTATAAAGATTTCCCTTCAGTGCCTCATCCCATGCAATTTCAATCTCCTTTGAAAGAATTTTTGTCCTTTCCTTGTCAATTTCTGCGGTGTATGTCTTTTTCTTCGGGACAAACAGCAGAACCTTAAGCGAGGATTCCATCTCACCAGCTCTTAGGATTTTTCTTTTTTCGTTGTCTGTAACAACAAATCCCCCGAAGTATGATGCTGACGCATCGTCAAATGCGCCTGTAATTGTAACCCCGGCTTCAACTGCCGCATCTACACCAAGATTTATCAGGAGTTGGTCATCGAATTGAATCTTGTTTCCAGAGTTAAGGAGTGCATTCGCGGTTGCGAGAACTACGGAATTTGCGGCTGTGCTGCTGCTCTTCAGTCCCCTTGCAATTGGAATATCGCTCTCGGTCTCTATCCTTGCCCCGTAATTCAGACCAAAATGCTCAATGACCTTTCTTGCAGAAATTTCTATTAATTTTGTACTCTCCTTTGGGTGACTCCTTATCCTTGCAGTAAATTCCCCGGAATCATTTAACTCAACAACTGCCTTTGTCTCAAGACCTATTCCGAAGGCTGCACCCTTACCTGTTGCCATTGCATTGATTATTGTTGCTGCTCCATGAGAAACTCCAATAGATTTCATTCTATTGCTCTTTCGCCATCATTATATCATCCGCCCTTATCGTTCTTCTTCCGGCATGCTTTGCCATCTTGACAGCCTTCACAGCAATCTCATTCGCGAATTCCTCCATCAATTTCTTCAGGGCTTCAGCGCCTTCAGTACTTACCCTTGGAGCGCCGGCATTCCTCAAAATCCTTTCAATCGGTGCAATTGGCAGTTCAGACATATTTTTCACCTTTATTACAATGGAGATATTTAATTAATAATGAACAAGATATTATCAGTAAAATGACCTATAAATTTAATAAGGCGCTGCCCCCGCTTATTATCCTGTCCTCCATAGTATTCGCCCTTTCCGTAGTTGTAATTGGCACCTCTGACAGGGATACGGCTATAATTATTGTAGATATAATGAATGCCTTTTTAGTATTGATATCCTGCATCTTTGTTCTTGCCATTATCAGCGCATTGAGAGATAAAGAACTGGAGTATAAGGTCAGGTCTGCACAATTTTTGGGTACCCGAAAAATGATCCGTGTATGGACATTAATCGGTATTGCCGTGGTTCTCTATGCAATTACTACCCTTTTTTATACATTGGAAATACTGAAATCAGTAGTTATCTACAAACTTCTTATGACTATTTTTGGGGCAATTTTTGCTATGGCAATATTGATACAATATACGATGTTGCGGAAATATATTAAAAATTTACTTTAACAAAATGATAAGAAATCCGGCAGTGGCGGGGCAGTTCTATTACTATGACCTTGAGATGCTTAACAGCCAGATAACCGAACTTGTTGATTTGAATGCAGACAAGAGGGAGGTTCTTGGTTTACTTTCACCTCATGCAGGCTATATGTACTCCGGCGGGGTTGCAGGTGCGGTTCTCTCAAGGGTGAAGATTCCTGATACCTTTGTAATCCTCGGCCCGAATCACACGGGGCTTGGTGCAGAGTTTTCAATATTCAATGAGGGCATGTGGAGGATGCCCTTTGGCGATGTTATAGTAGATTCGGGTCTTGCAAAAGAAATTCTTTTGAATTCGAAATTTCTGAATGCAGATCCATTTGCACATCAGAGGGAACATTCAATTGAGGTTCAAATTCCATTCCTGCAGTACTTTGACAAAAAATTCCAGATAGTCCCGATTGCAATGAGCCACTATACCCCTGATGAGAATTTCCTTGAGATATGTCATGATATAGGCAATGCCATTTCAACCGGAATTCAGAAGACCAAGGAGAAGGTTGTGATAATAGCAAGTTCTGATTTAACCCATTATGAACCAAAGAGCGCCGCTGAGAAAAAGGACGGGATTGCATTGGATGCGATTCTTGAATTGAATCCTGAGAGATTATTCAAGAAAATTAGGGAACTCGGAATTTCAATGTGTGGGTTTGGCCCTGCCGCTTCAATGTTGTATGCCTGCAAGAATTTAGGTGCAAAGAATTCAGAACTTGTGAAATACAGGACATCGGGGGATGTGACAAAGGACTACAGCGCAGTTGTTGGGTATGGTGGTGTTTTGATCTGGTAGAGTTAAACGAATAAAATGGGGTGAACCCCTAAGAGTTCTTCTTATTCTTAAAATTTTCAATTAACTCTTTTATGTCCTTTCTATCCCATTTTTTCATCTCTTTGGCAAATTCCAGCATATTTGGAATTGCCCTGACTATGTTATCAACAATCGCTATAGTCGCACTCTGTGATGTCCTTGATAATGGATTCAGGTCAATTGCAATTATGTTCTTGCCTATTTTTCTCAGGGCCTCTGCCCTATCCCCGTCCTCCAATGGAATCAGGATGGTATCTGCAGCCCATATCCCTCTTTTATCTACCCTTCCGCGCATGGAATCTACATCTGGAATTCTTTCAGAGTTATTTTTCCCAACACCAAGAACCACTTTAGCACCATTTTTCATTAAAACATTTTTAATTAATTTTTCTCTTTTTAATGTCCTATAAAAAAGATTAACCTCAATTTTCGCATTTATCAATCTTGAAAGCCTTACAATCCCTTTAGGAACCAACGCAGCAACATTACCGTTTACCGATATTACCGGATTTTTCGAGAGTAAAAGCATTCCTACTGCTACTTTCTCAGCTTTCATGGCCTGTTCCGTTGTCTTTTCGCCAATAAGATAGTCAAATGCTTCCCCTCTTCCATGCGCAATAAGCCCTGCTCCCGCGACATAACCCCTTCCAAATCCATCCAAAAGTTTATGTCGATAGGTTAAGGATTCATATCTTGGGTGTGATTTCGGTATTTTCCCAAACCGCGGGAAACCTACGGTTTCCCCCAGTTTTAGGTTATTCCTGACCCCTTCCCTAAGTTTACTACCAAACTTAATATATCTCATACTAACCCCTATATTTATTCAACAACAAAGAAAAATAAATTCTATTTTTATATCTTAAATTCTTAATATTTACTGGTCAACGGTCACAGCGGATGGGAAGACTCCCGCCAAAACCCTTTCTTTAGAAAAGAAAGTGTTTTGATTCCCAAAGAAAAGAACGAATTCTAGTATTTATTAAATCTGTCTCCCTATATATTACTGGTCAACGGTCACAGCGGATGGGAAACACCTGCACTCATTCCGAACGCAGAAGTTAAGCCATCCAGCGATCTGAATGGTACTGTTTAATAAACGGGAAGTTCAGGACGCTGTTGACCACTTCTCATACTTTCTATTTCTAAAAAGAAAATCCATATATCAGATAATGAAAGGAAATAATAAATCAGTGACCCTTACAAATAAAAAAAATGAAATTGTTGGTGAGTGTTCTATTGTAACATCTGAAGATTTAGGAGTTAAAATTATTGGGTGTATGGTCTCCGGTAGTAAGAATGGTGAAACTAAAGTATTTGAAAAAACGAAGGATTTTATAAATTTTATGGATGAAAGGGGGGGTTAGGGAGGACGATCGTGAAAGAGCATTAAATCTTGTCAATGATGAATTTAGATCAGCAACTCTTAAGGACGAGTCCATTGGGATCGGTAGAAAATTATATGAAAAATCCCAGAAAAGAGAAATTTAATAAATTTGAACTATCAAGGGTTGAAACTCCAAATTCAAAGGGAAAGTGGGTTGATAAGGGGAAAACCGTAGGTGTTCCCCTTATGTTCAAGACGCTGTTGACCACTTCTCATTCTCCTGAACTATTGCTCATCCTTATGATATAACTCCAGAAATATTATCTTATCCTCATTCCTAAGATATGCATACGAAAGCCTGAAAGGTGCTATGTAGACTTCTCTTGTATCTTTTCTTGTGTAGCGCATTGGTTTTCCAGTTTCCGGGTTTTCTATTATCTTCTTTATCTGTTTCTTCACCCGTTCCTTTAAGCCATGGTCTTTAATCTTTCTTGTGGTACGCTCAAAGCGACCGTCGAATGCGACGGTCACCATTTTTCGAGTTCGTCAAGGAATTCCTGATTACTCATCTCCTTGTATTTGCCTTTGCCATACCTGTCTAATGCTTCAAGTGTCTTTTTTGCGAAGTCCATGTCCTCTATGAAATTTTCCTCAATGTCCGTGGCGGGCTTGAGTATTAAATCCCGGCCTTTTTTGATGATTATGAGCTTCTCCCCCACGGAGAGATCTTTCCTCATGTCCCGGGGTATAACTACCTGGCCCTTTGAACTTAGACGTGTTATGTCGACATTAATCATCTTGATTCACCACTAATAAGATTAGTCTTACGCCTTAATAAAGCAGGTTACAGGATGCTGTTGACCACTATTATGCTCAATTCATTGTCTTCAGTCTTTCATCAAACCCAAAAAATATTCATGAATTCCGGAGTCATTGCTTAATTCTGGATGGAAAGCAATTGCCAGAAGATTTTTCTCCTGTGCCATAACTATTCTATCTTCAAATTTGGCTAAAATTTTTACATTGCCCCAGACGCGTTTGATTGCCGGGGCCCTGATGAAGATGGCATGATAATTTTCATCAGGAATACATGAAATCTTGATGTCTGCCTCAAAACTCTCTCGCTGTCTGCCGAATGCATTTCTTTCAACCTCAATATTCATTAAACCTAACTTTTTGGCCTCATCCCCGCCCTTCTTTGCAAGCAGGACCAATCCCGCACATGTCCCCATTATTGGAATTCCTCTCTTTGCAAGTTTTTTTATTTCTGCACCAAGATTATTCTTTGAAATTAATCTCCCGATGGTTGTGCTTTCCCCACCAGGGATTATTAAAGCATCAATATCCTGAATTTGATTTCTTTCCCTGATTTCAACTGCACACCCGTCCATCCTAAGATTTTTAATCGCTCTTTCAACTGCAGAGACATGCTCAGACACATCTCCTTGTAGTGCGATAATACCTACTTTTTTCATTATTAATTCATAATAATTTGTCATGATAGAATATATTTCCGTATTCGTGGGGTTTATCCTACTGATTAAGGGGGCAGACTTTTTGGTTGATGGCTCATCTTCACTTGCAAAAAGATTTAATGTTTCTACACTTATGATAGGTCTTACTATTGTAGCATTTGGAACATCAATGCCAGAATTTGTAGTTAATGTAATTGCATCATTTAATGGCACTACAGATATAGCAATGGGCAATATTCTAGGGAGTAACATTGCAAATATTCTACTTATTCTAGGCATATCTGCATTAATCTATCCCCTGAAGGTTCAGCATTCCACCGTATGGAAAGAAATTCCATTCAGTTTCCTTGCGGCATTTATACTCATTATCCTTGCTAATGATAATTTAGGATTATCAAGAACTGATTGAATTGTAATGTTATCTTTCTTCATCATATTCTTATCCTATGTTTTCGAACTAGCTAGAAATAATAGGATAGCTAATAACGAAACTATAAAAATTAAAGCATATACGACCAATAAGATTCTTCTTATGATAATATTCGGCTTACTTGCCCTTTGCATCGGAGGAAAAATGGTAACTGACGGTGTTGTGATTATAGCCAGAAATATTGGAATAAGTGAGTTTATGATAGGTCTTACTATTGTTGCTGTAGGCACATCTTTGCCTGAATTGATAACCTCTGCAATGGCCGCTTATAGGAGAGAGACGGATCTGGCAGTTGGAAATATAATCGGGTCAAATATTTTCAATATCTTTTTCATATTAGCAATAAGTGCAATTATTACTCCGATCCAAATAGAACCCTATGTAAATACAGATATGTTTGTGCTTTTGATTGCTTCTTTCCTGCCATTTATCTTTATGTTTATAGGAGAAAGGCATAAATTGGAGAGGAGGGAAGGAGCCGGTTTTATTCTTATGTATATTGCATACATTGTTTATCTTATCTGGAGAGGTTAGGTCTATTGTATCTGATAAAAAATTTGCTTAATTCCATAACAATAAATCCAAGACTGGATATTGCTAAAATCTTGATCCAATCATCTATTGTCAATGATACTGTGCCAAATACTAGCTGAAGGGGTTGCCAGTATATTAATAATATTTGAATTACAATTGAAGACATAACACCTAATAGCAACCACTTATTTGAGAGTAGATTTAATTTCCTAAATGGCAATAAACTTCTGCTTCCAATAACTGCAAACATCTCAAACATTACAAGTGTTGTAAATGCAACGGTCTGGGCTAATTTTAAATCATTATTAACATAAAGGCTAAATATGAATAATGTCCCAGCACCCATAATTAGCCCAAAGATAAGGATCATTGCTATTATCCTTTTTGAAAGCAATTTTTCTCTTGGATCTCTTGGCAGGCGTTTCATTATATTCGTATCTGATTGCTCAAAACTCAATCCTACGGCGGGCAGACCATCTGTGAGCAAATTCATTAGCAGTATCTGTAGGGGGATTAAAGGAAGGGGAAATCCAAGGATTATTGCCAGGAATACTGTCATTATTTCCCCGGCATTACAGGATAACAGGAATCTTGTAGATTTAATTATTTTATCATAAATATTTCTTCCCTCACCAACTGCATTAACGATAGTTGCAAAATTATCATCAACTAATGTTGCCTTTGAAACCTCTTTGGCAACATCAGTTCCTGTGATACCCATCGCTATTCCTATATCTGCTTTTTTTAGTGCTGGTGCGTCATTAACCCCATCCCCTGTCATTGCAACAATATGCCCGTTTTTCTTCAGAGCATCAACAATCCTTGATTTCTGTATCGGCAATGCCCTTGCCATAATCCTGACATTTTTTATTCTTTCTTCAAGTTCCTCATCAGTCATATGCTCAATGTCATCACCAGTCAATACAATATCCTTTTCCTTAAACAATCCGATCTGTTGTGCAACCGCCCTTGCAGTTATTGCATGATCCCCGGTTATTATCATAATCTCTATTCCTGCTTCTTGGCACTGTTCAACCGCCCTTTTAACTTCATCTCTTGGTGGGTCAATCATTCCAACAAGCCCGACAAATACCAAATTTCTTTCAACATTGTCTAAAGTATATTCCTTTAAATTTGGAGTTTCTCTATATGCTAAGGCAAGAACCCTCAGGGATTTTTCAGCAAAAGAATTGTTTATATTAAGAATCTTCTCTCTATCCTCAGCAGTAAGTTTTCTAATTTCTCCATTTTCAATTATTTTATCGCAAATTCCGAGAAGAAGGTCTGGGGCACCTTTAACATAAGCCTCTGTTTTATTGTTAAGATTATTTTTGAATATAACAGACATCCTTTTTCTTTCTGAATCAAAGGGCAGTTCTTCAATAAAAGAGAAATTCTGCTTTAGACTATCTTCATCAAGATTTCCTTTTTTTCCAAGAACAATTAAAGAACCCTCAGTTGGATCACCAATAATCTCCCATCTGCCATCATTTTTAACTAATTTGGCATTATTGCAGAGATAACCAATGCGTAATAGCAATTCTAATTTTTCTGGATGCTCTGTAATTTTGATATGAATCTGCTTTGCAGATTCATAGTTACGAAACTCTAAAGAGTTTCGTATGATTACAGAGCAGTTAAAATTTTCCGCAGGAAAATTTTCTTGATTCCCTTCTTTACCATCTATATAAAATTTTCCATAAGGATCATAACCTGTACCCGAGACGTTGATAATCCTGTTGTCTGTAAAAATCCTCGTAATGGTCATCTGGTTTTTTGTAATTGTCCCGGTTTTATCAGAACAGATAATGGTTACAGAACCCAAACTTTCAGCAGCAGGAAGTTTCTTAATAATCATATTTCGTTTTGCTAATTCCTTTGTCCCCATAGCAAGACTTATTGTTACGATTGCTGGAAGAGAACTTGGGACTGCAGCTACTGCAAGGCTCAATGCAAATAAAAACATATAGGTCAATGGAATACCTCCTCTGAGAAGTCCGACTAAAGAGACAATAAAAACCAGGATTATTACCGCAAATCCTATCTGTTTTGCCATCTGTTCAAACTTTAATTGGAGTGGTGTTTTGGTTTCTTTTGTTGTCTGAATGGAAGTAGCAATTTTCCCTAATTCAGTT
The DNA here is from genome assembly GCA_021731385.1 of Methanobacteriota archaeon. Lineage (GTDB taxonomy): Archaea > Altiarchaeota > Altiarchaeia > IMC4 > QMZM01 > JAKFXM01. Next base: position 1,155 of record JAKFXM010000168.1, on the reverse strand, counting down.
TCCATTCCTGTATTTATTACAACACCCTCTCCTTTGCCATATGTAACAACAGTGCTCATAAAAGCCATGTTTTCCTGGTCTGCTACAGAGGTATCTGATTTAAATAATTCAATAACCTTTTTTGAAGGAACAGATTCACCAGTTAAGGAAGCTTCATCAATCTGTAAACTTGATACCTCAATCAGTCTGGAATCTGCAGGCACTATGTCTCCTGACTCAATAAGGATTATATCCCCGGGAACAAGCTCTCTTGCAGGAATTTTTAATTCATTGCCATTGCGCAAAACCCTTGCAGTTGGTGCAGACATCTTCTCCAACGCCTCAACTGCTTTTTCAGCCCGGTATTCCTGAACAAATCCCAGTATTGCAGAAAGTAATACAATGGAAAACATTGCTATTGCTTCTATAATCTCGCCAAGAAATAGACTCATAATTGTTGCAAAAATCAGCAGGATGATAAGAAAATTCTTAAATTGGCTCAGAAAAATCTCCAATGCTGTAATCTTTTTCCCTTTTACAAGTTCATTATAGCTGAATTTCTCAAGGCGTTTTTTTGCTTCTTCTTCTGTAAGACCATTTATATTTGAACCCAATTCTTTGAAAACTTCTTCAGTCCCTATAGAATGCCAGCTCTTTGCTTCTTTCATATCCTCTGAGATTATAGAAACAGAATTCCAGACTATTTTAAATCCCCCGCGTCTGTAAAAGTTCACCTTCTTTCAGAGTCTTTATGTCGATTCCCCTCATCGCCTCGGAAAGCCCTTTTGAAACCCTTGCAAGAACCTTGGGGTCATCATAATGCGCGGTTGCTTCTACAATAGCCTTTGCCATTCTCAGCGGGTCTTTTGATTTGAATATTCCAGAGCCTACGAAATTTCCATCTGCCCCTAAGTGCATCATTAATGCCGCATCTGAGGGTGTTGCAATCCCGCCTGCTGCAAAATTCACGACAGGAAGTTTGCCCAATTCCTTCACCCCTTTAACTAAATCAAATTCTGCCTGAATATCCTTTGCCTCTTTATAAAGTTCATCATCATCCATGTTCTGAATCCTGCGAATTTCACCCATAATAAGCCTCATATGCCGAACAGCCTCTACAACATTCCCGGTTCCAGGCTCACCCTTTGTCCTTATCATTGCCGCACCCTCTGAAAT
>JAKFXM010000081.1 GCA_021731385.1 Methanobacteriota archaeon | reverse complement strand
ATTATATGAATTTCCTTTGGAAATTCATAGCTATGATTTTGCTTTGCAAAATCATATTATACGAAACTCTAAAGAGTTTCGTAGCTATGAATCTGCAAAGCAGATTCATATTAAAATTACAGAACATTAAAAATTAGAATTGGATTACCAAAGAGGCTACATGCCATACACAACTAATTGTTCAGACGTTTGCTTCTACCAAAACCGCAGGAAGCACAAACCTCTAGTCTTCTATGAAATGACTGTTTTCCGCACCGCCCGCATCTGGTGTGGGTATGCACTTTATTGCGTTTCCCAAGACTTGCAGTTCCTTTGACCATTTTAATCTGATAAATCTAGGATACAATGACGATCACATCCCCCCGTATGAACATTTTTTTGAATTTTCGTTCAACATTCTTGTCATCAACCCTATCATTGAATTCTGCATTTTCGATCACGAGATTTATGTGCATGTCAAATGCCTTTAAAATCCCGCGAATTTCCATTCCGTTCTTTAGTCTTACCAAGACCTGTTTATCTAACAATTCACCAAGACAGTCCAATGGTTTCATATACATCACCGTAGAATATTAATACTATGAAGGCTTATATAAAAGATAGATAAGATGGGAAATCTAAGGTCCGAAATCAGAAACAGGGCTGATAAATTAAGGAATGACATGGAGAGGCAGAATCTTGATGCAATTCTTATTTCAATTCCTGAAAATCTGCTTTATTTAACGGGCAGGGATTCAGGACAGGCACTGATTACCGAGGAGAATGCAATTCTCTGGGTTAAGGATTTGTATAGAAAAATTCACAAAGATCTGTATCTCGGCAAAGGCTATCCCTTTGATGTTCGAAATTACAAAAAGGAAATCGTCAAAAAACAGATAAAAAAATTAAAAATAAAGAATTTGGGTATTGAGAATCTGAGCGTTAAAAATTATAACAAATTGAGGGGGGATTTAAAGTCGAACCTTATTATAAGCGACATTCCCGAGAAAAGAAGAATGATAAAATCCGGCTATGAGATAGACCTCATAAAAAAATCCGCCGGGATTGCAAAGAGGGGTATGAGAAAGGCATATAATGTTTTGCATGATGGCGTTATTGAACAGGATGCTGTCGCGGAAATCGAATCTGAGATAAGGAGGAACGGCTCTGAAACACCGCCATTCAAGGAGGGTATGCTTCTTGCATCGGGAAGAAATAGTGCAGATGTACACGCAAGGGCGAGTATGAAAAAAATTGAAAACGGCGTAGTTGTTGTAGATCTCGGCGCGAGATATTCAGGGTATTATTCCGATATGACAAGAACAATTCCCGTAGGCAGACTAAACCCCCTACAAAAGAAAATTTTTGAGTTTGTAAGAAATCTCGAGATGGAAACAATAGACCTGCTTGAGACAGGAATTAAAGCAACAGAGGTTCATAATTTTGTTGAAAAAAGGATAAGAAAAGCAGGCTACAGGTTTTATCATTCAACAGGCCATGGTATCGGATTGAACATCCATGAAATTCCAAATCTTGGTTCAGAATCAGAGGACATACTCAGGGCAGGTATGGTTTTTACAATTGAGCCCGGAATTTATATACCTGATAAATTCGGCGTGAGATTTGAGGATATGGTACTGCTGAAAAAGAATAAGACAGAAATACTGACAGAATTAAAATACCAATAATATGCCACGAAGGGTGAAAGGGTCAAAAAAGGGGGAGGAGCAGGAAATTGCATCAGAAAGGATTAAAATACTTTTTGATTTGGCAGAGAAAGCCGCAATTTCAAAAAAAATTCCACTGGCTGACAGGTATGTAAAACAGGCGCGAAGCATAGGCATGAGATATACTGTAAGGATACCAAAGGAATATAGGAGTAGGATTTGTAAGTACTGTTATGCCTATTTGTTCCCGGGGATTACGTCAAGAACGAGAATAAATTCAAACAAGCACAGGGTTGAGGTGGAATGTCTCAGGTGCAAAAGGGCCATATTCTTCCCATACATAAGGGAGATAAAGGCAAAAAGAAGGAAGAAATTTAGTAAGGTTGCAACCCTTTTCTTTCAAAAAGAACCCGAATGAGCCAAAGGCTCATTGGGCACAAAAATTCGCTTTGCGAATTTTTCTTGCCCAAAAATTCCTGAAAGGAATTTTTCGGGTTGTTAAAAGGTTGAAAGGCAAAAAGACAGAGGAACAAAAATGCTTGAACTTAACAAAGAAATAGTCGCAAGGTATTTTGAGTTGAAGGGCTATTCTGTAAATAGAAGTCTTTTTGCAGACCTTGCAATTGAAAATCCAAAAACGGGTGATAGGGCAGTAGTCGGTATAAAGGGCTGGCATGCGGAGGTTTTTTACCTTGGAAATTTTACCAAGAATAGTGAGATATTTGATTTTATCAAGCCAGAAATTTTGAGAACGGCGGGGGAATTCTTCAATTCCAACAAGTTCAGAAAAATTCTTGTTGTGTCAAGAATATCCAGGAAACAGAAAAATTCCTGCATTGAGGCATGTGGGGGGAAAGGCGTTGATGAACTGCTTGAATTCAGGGCGATACTTGATTTCCTGATAAACAATGCCGATGAGAGCAAGAATTATTCAGACCCCGTTATGCAGATGGCAAGACTTTTCAGGGTTTATTATACTAAGGATAAATTACCTCAAAGGCTTATAAGGGAATATATATAAACAAAAATGGATGAGAAAGGAGCGATACAAATAGGGAAATCAGGGGTAACGGATTCTTTGATAGGCGAGATCAAACTTCAGATCAGAAGACAGAAGACCCTAAAGGTCAGAATTCTGAAATCCGCAAGGACAACAGATAGAGATAAGATTGCAAAGGAGGTTGCAGAGAAAACAAATTCAAGGCTTCTTGATGTCAGGGGGAATACATTTACGCTGGGTAAGAAATGAAATTCATATCTTTTTACGCTGGGTAAGAAATGAAATTCATATCTTATATGTTTTTATTATACCTATATATAGCTATCATATAACTTTTGGTGGTGTTTATGGCGTTTGAAGTTGTTGTACGTAAATGGGGGAACTCTTTTGGAGTTATCTTTCCCAAGGATTTTGTTAGAAAGAAACACTTGCACATCCATGAGAACGTGTTGGTAGAAGTTGTGAAAGAAGCCGATCTACAGGCGGCATTCGGGACATTAAAGGCAAAAGTCAGTGGACAGAAATTTAAAAATTTGGTTAGGGAAGGATGGAAATAGAATCATTTTACTTCGACACCTATGCCCTATATGAGATCGTTGCAGGTAATCCTGCATATAGAAGGTACATACAGGGAGTATCGATTATTATCACCAAACTAAACCTTATGGAACTATACTATGGGCTGCTACTGACGCACAGCAAAGAAATGGCTGAGAAATACTATGATACTTTTGTAGAATACGCTATTGAAATAGATGATCCTGTAATAAAACAGGCGATGGAGTTCAGGTTTGCAAATAAGTATAAAAATCTTTCTTATGTAGATTGCATAGGCTACACCATAGCAACGCAGAGAAATATTAAATTCCTGACGGGCGATAAAGAGTTTAAAGACATGCCAGGGGTAGAGTATGTAAAATGAGCAAAGAAGGCATACATAATGAAAACAATAATCTCAAAGTAAATCTTATTAATCACCATTCCGAAATTTATTCAGAACTCAAGGAAATGGTTGTGAAGTACCTAGAAAAAGCAAAACCCCTCTTTGAAAATTTAGAAGTCAGAAATCCTGAAAACATTGATACCGATAAAATTGCAAAGGAATTCGGCGAAATGGCAATATCCTACTATCAGGATGCAATTCACTTTTTTGAAAAAAAGGAATATGCAAGGGCTTTAGCAGCATTGGAATATGCTGAGGGCTGGCTTGATGCAGGAAAAAGGGTAGGTATATTCAAATAATCACTCTATCGGCGCCTCAATCTTCTCCAGAATCTTCTTTATTATCTCGTCAGGCGTTATCATCATCTCCCTGTATTCCGGATTCAATATTACCCTATGTCTTAGTATTGGGTACGCTAACCTCCTGATATCTGCAGGGGTTACATAATCCCTTCCCTCAAGGAATACCATCGCCTTTACAGTCTCCATGAATGCGATTGATGCCCTCGGACTTCCCCCCGTCTGAAACTCCTTGCGGTTTCGTGTTTCTTCAACAATTCTGACGGCATAATCCAAAACAGAGTCATTTACCTTCACGCTGTCCTTTATCTCATTCTTTATTATCAGAATTTCTGCAGGATTAAAAACCTTGTTTATGGATCTATCGTACAATTTTGACTTTATAATTGAAATTTCATCCTCTTTTGACGGGTATTTAACAATGGTTTTAAACAAAAACCTGTCCTTCTGTGCTTCGGGCAATGGATAGACGCCCTTCTGCTCAACGGGATTTTCAGTTGCAAGAACTATAAACGGATTTGGCAATGGATAAGTAGTACCCCCCATGGTTACATTCTTTTCCTCCATCACCTCAAGCAGGGCTGACTGTGTCATAGGCGGTGCCCTATTGATCTCATCAACTAAAAGGATATTTGTGAATACGGGTCCTTTTCTCAAGACATAGTTCTTTGCTTTTTCATCATACACCAATTCCCCAACAATATCCTTTGTAGTCAGATCCGGTGTGCCCTGAATCCGCTTGAAATCGCAGTTTAAAGTTTCAGCAATTGTCTTGGCAAGCATGGTCTTTCCCATTCCCGGAACGCTTTCCAGCAATACATGACCCCCACATAGAAGCGCTATCAGAATTTCCTGTATGACATCCGCATTTCCAACAATTCTTTTATGCACTTCATCATAGAGTCTTGCAAACTGCTGTGCTACATTCTTCTCTCCCAAATCAGAACCTTCAGGTTCTGATTGGGCATGTGGCTGAGGTTTCGCCTCAGACACATGTCTGAGCCCATTGGGCTCAGCCACACGAAAATTTTGCAGAGCAAAATTTTTCTTGTCTTCAATTGCCATTTTATTGTAAGGTATATGAATTTCTTTTGGGAATGCAAACACTTTTCTTTAGAAAAGAAAAGGGTTTGCTTTCTAGTCTTCAATTGCCATTTTACAGAACCCTGCATTCCCTTTCCAGTAGCGTAAGTTGCTGCAGATTTAATGCCTTTGGATTTATCGGGATAATCAAACGGGAGTCGCTTGATGCTACTGTATCATTTATAGACTGAATGAATTTTAATATTTCCTCATATCCGTTCTGTGTTATTAAATATTCAATTCCGTCAAGTAATATTACGCTATCCCTGTTTTTTTCGATGAATTCCCTTATAATATGACCCAATTCTACAAGATCTGTGGGATTAACTATATCCTTACTTTTCTGAGAATGTGGCTGAGGCAGGGCCTCAGACACTTGTCTGAACCCTTTGGGCTCAGCCACACTGCTAAGCCATATTACTGAAACATTCGAAGGGAATTTTTCTTTAATCCTATCCGGGTGTTCCCGGGATATATAAAGGCCCTTAGCCCCCTTATTGATAATATCTGCAAATATGCTGACACTCCTATCCGGTATAACCTCTTCCACAAGATAATTATATCCCCCTTCTACCCCCATGGTCTCTTTTCTATATTCTCCATGCAAGCCCCGGATGTTTATCGAAATTTCATTGGATGCCTTCATGTATTTATTACCTGTTATATCCTTGTAAAGGACCTCTAAAGGTGCAAATTTAAATTCTCCGGATAAAGAGGCATCTAATTGAATTACTATATCCGTTGATTCCATGGGCTTTAAAACCTCAATCGTTTCCGGGGATTTTAACACCCGAAATCCCTGAGGTGTGTTCGGAAGGATTAATACACCATAAACATCCTGATCCCCCTTATTGCTTATTACGCCCTTAATCTCAAAGGCGCCAGAACCTAATTGCTGAACAGGTTGTTCTACATTCAAAACCACTGCAGGTTTTAGTTTTATTTGACCTAACAGGGACATTATCTCATTTTTGTTTTCTTCCAGAAATGCATTATAAACATCATCAAAATTCCCTTCCTTTATCGATTTATTGAAAAGATTCAACGCGTCGTTCAGCAACCTGCCTGCAGTTGAGTAATCCCCGGTCTTTATAGCAAGTTTTGCATTAGTTTTTGACAGAAGGGCATTTATTGCAGCCTTCTGGTCTTCTGTACCTGCATTATAGAACTTCAGTGCTTCCTCAAGATTCTTTTTTGTATTTGGCATATCATCAAGTTCGTTGTAACACTCCGCAATTTTTTTATATATATCCTCCTTGTCTACCTCTTCCCCCATACGTTCCAATTTCTCCATATGCAGTATATATTGACTAATTGCCTTATTGTAGTAATCCTTCTCGTCATCTGTTTTTTTAAGTTTTTTATAGGCATTTGCCGCCATTCTATACCCTTCAGCAACCAAAAACTGATTATTTTTATTTAATTCGGCATATTTCCTATAGAATTTTGCAGAATTTGCATAGTCTCTTGACTTTGTATAATAGTATGCAGCCTGCTTCATGTCTCCTGATCTTGCATATCTTTCCGCTGTCTTGCTGTAAGTATGGACTGCATCCTCATAGTTTATTTCCTTCATTAGATCTGCGTATTTGCCATATGCTGCTGCAGATCCGGCATAATCATTTACCCTGTCGTAACAATCTGCAATCTTCTTGTAATTCTCCATCGCATCTTTATAATCCCCCTTCCTTAATCCCTCTTCCGCAATTCTGGCGTATATTTCAGCAGCCTTTCTATATCCCTCCTTAGCCCCATTACTACCTTTATCATCTACAGATGCATATTCGGCGGACTGAAAATACATATCCGCGCCCTTTTTGTATTCGCCCATGCCATCGTAGCATTTGGCCATCCCCCTATAACACGATATGAGATTCCTGTAATTTTTTAACCTTGATTCAATATCGCATGATTTAAGGTAGTACTTTATTGCCTCGCTGTATCCCCCAAGTTTTTCATAACATTCCGCTATACTCCTGTAACTGGAACTTGCATCTGACTCCTTACCCTTTATGCTCAAATCCGCAGATTTCAGGTAATAGTGAATTGCATTTTCATAGTCCCCTAGATCACCATAGCTTGATGCAATGTCCTTATATATCCCTGCAATTTCGGTATAGTGTTCAGTCTCGGTAATTATCTCAGCAGACCTCATATAGTAACTCAACGCATCCTGGAATTTCCCCGTTTTCCTGTAGCAATCACCCACCTTTTTGTAGCCGGAACTTGCACCCCGGATATTTCCGGTATCCTGATCCAGGTTTGCGATATTCAACCATATACCAAGGGATTCTTCATAGTTACCTGACATTTCATAAAAATCAGCTGCATTGGTATATGCAGAAATTGCGAGTACTTTGTCGTTCAATTTATTATACATGCCTGCAATTTCCAGATAACATTCCGCGGCTTTATCGTATTTTTTGATATCCCCGTAACATCTAGCGGCAGTCTCGTAATATTTCTGTACAGTGGTATAGTCCTTCAATTCCTTGAACATCTCTGCAGCCTTTATATAGTATTTGGCTGCATTTTCAAGGTCTATTACCCTCTCCTCAAGGGTTATATGCCTTACATTCTCGTAGCATTCGGCTATCTTTACATAATATTTAACAAGCCCAAGGTAACTATTAGCCCCATATCCCGGTCTTGTCCGGATTATGTGCAGTTTTACCTCTAAAAATTTCAGATACGCATCAATTGCGCTCTTATAATCCCTCTTTGCCCCATAGCCAACCGCCTTCTTCAGCCAGCTATCCGCAGATAAATCCTCCTTTGTCCTTTCTATCAGTTCTGACGCAGATTTTTCTATCTCTTTTGTTATCTTCATCAATACTTATTGGGATTTAAAAATAAAACAACCTTTTCTTTCAACCTTTTTTTTTCATAAAGAAAAAGGTTGATCAAAAAGAAAGGAATTCGCCTATCGGCGAATTTAATTGAATGGAATTTAGTATGAGTAAAATTTATGTGGGGTGCGAAGCACCCCACTAATTTTGATCAACCTTTTGTTAAAAGGTTGATTTAAAAATAAAATCCTTTATTACTGCCAGTATGCAAGAGAAGATAACGGCGGAAATCCGGGAATTGCTAAAGGAAGCAACAAAGGAGGAGATCAATTTGGAGGATGTTAAGGAGTCCGAGATGGCGGATTTGTCCTCTACAATAGCCTTTAGGCTTGCATCAAAACTTAGGAAAAGCCCGGTGCAGATTGCAGATAATATCTCATTAAAAATAAAACCTGCCGCATATATCTCAAGAATTGAATCTGTTAATGGTTATCTGAATTTCTATCTTAACTGCGGGAAGGTTCTTCCTGAATTCTTTAATGAAATAAGAACTAAAAAATCAGGGTATGGGCGGGGGGAAATAAAAAACAAAAAAATAATTTTAGAGCACACATCGATAAATCCATCCGGGCCGGTGCATGTCGGTAGGTTGAGAAATTCCCTGATAGGGGACTCAGTTTCAAGAATTCTAAGGTTTTATGGCTATGATGTAGAGACTCATTACTATGTCAATGACATTGGCAAGCAGATAGCGATAATCTCACAGGGATTTAAGGAGGGCATAGAACCGGATAAGGATACAATTGAAAGATACCCCCTATACAGGGGCAAGGAAGATTTCAGGGTATTCTTTGAATACGTCTCCGCGAACAGAAGATTCGAGACGGATACGGAATTCCAGGCAAGGGTGCAGGAATCAATACAAAGGGCTGAGGGGGGAGATTCAAACTCTCTCGATGAGATAAGAGGAATTGCAGGGAAATGCCTCTCAGGACAGAAAGAAATTCTTGAAAGACTTGGCATAAGATTCGACAGATTTGATTTCGAGAGCAAATACATCGAAGACGGCAGTGTTTCCTCTGTTCTTGATTTTCTCAAAAAAAGCAGTTATGCGAAAACAGTAGAGGACGGCTTTGGCTTGAATCTTTCGGAATTCGGAATAGAGAAAACAGGAGGTATATCAATTCTTGCCCGAATGGATGGCACATCAGTGTATCTGGCAAGGGACATTGCCTATCATCTTGAGAAAAGCAAACTTGGAGATTTGATGATTAATGTTCTCGGGGAAGACCACAGGTTCGAATTTTTGGAATTAAAGACCATTCTCATGCAGATATACAAACTTAAAATTCCCCTGGATGTCGTGCACTTCTCGTTTGTAAGTTTTGAGGGCGGGGAATTATCAACAAGAAAGGGGCTTACTGCACCAGTAGACAAACTTTTAGATGATGCAATTGAAAAGGCTGAAAAAGAGATTGAAAAAAGGAAGATTGCAACGAAGGATATTGCTCCTGCAATAGGGATTGGTGCAATAAAATATCATATACTCAAGACAACACCGCAGAAGCCCATAACCTTTAGATGGGAGGAGGCATTGAGCTTTGATGGCGAAGCCTCGCCTTATATACAGTATGCCCATGCAAGATGTTGCAGAATCCTTGAGAATTCGAAGGTTGATGTTGAAAAGATTGAAATAAATAAAATTGATATTAATCTTGAAAAAGATGAAAAGAATCTTTTGAAGCAATTAATAAAATTCCCCGAAATTGTTAAAAAATCTGCAGAGGAATTAAAGCCAAACATAGTTGCAAACTACCTCTACTCCCTTAGTTCAGAGTTTAGCAGATTTTATAAGAATTGCCCTGTAATTCCTGCAGAGGAAAAAACAAGGTGGAGAAGGCTTCTTCTTGTTGATGCAACAAGAACTATGCTTGCGAATGGTCTTGATCTTCTGGGAATTTCTGCACCGGAGAGGATGTAACGGTTATTATTTTAAACAGTAATTCCATATTATATCACAAAATGCAAGTAAATATCCATAAGGACATTAGAACGAAGGTTGAGTATGTGTCAAGTATCATGGGAATAGATAAACAAGAACTTGTAGATAGAGCAATTTTGACATATATAGATAGTGTTAGTAAGTTATTGGATCTTAAAAATGAGTTTAAGGTATGGGACGAACTTAGTGATGAAGCTCTGTTGAATTTTGAGAAAACATTATGAAAAAGGGTGAAATCTGGTTAGTGGAATTGCCTCATACCAACGGTCATGAACAGATGGGGTTAAGACCTATTGTAATCATAAAGGAGACTGTGGCTGACATTGTCATTGTTGTTCCTTTTACCTCAAATCTACAGGCACTTAGGTTTCCTCACACTCTAGAAATAAAACCTTCCAAGGAGAATGGTTTGACAAATATATCTGTAGCGCTAATTTTCCAGATTAGAGCCATTGATAAGAAACGCTTAGTTAGAAAACTTGGTGAATTGCCAGAAAAAGTTGTAGGGAGAATCAATTTAATGTTGCAGAGATTGTTGGATTTATGAAAAAACAATGTGGAGAAGACTTTTGCTGGTCGATGCGACAAGAATTGTGCTTGCCAATGGGCTTGACCTCCTCGGGATTTCTGCACCGGAGAGGATGTGATCGGAACAAAAAGTGAATTTTGTGATAATATAACCTAATTTTACAGTTAACATATCTGCCTTACAAAATTTATATTAATCCGATCAGGTTCCCCTGCGAAATCTAAAGAATGTGCAATGGTGAACTTGCAACAGAAATCTATATACTTCCCCCATATAAATAATTATCAGCATGTGATAATTATGAAAACAAAAAATAATTTCAAAAGCAGGTTTATTTTAGTGGCAAAGAATTTTGGAGGGCGATGGGCTATACAAAACCATAACTTAAAACTCAAAATCCTAACAATATCATTTTTCGTACTTCCGGGATTGTTTTTGCTTTGCGGAAGTTCCGAGGCGGCAACCCCGACCTGCGCGTCGCTTGAGCAAACTATGATGGACACCCTGGATCAAAATGCTTACAACACCAGCATCACTACCGTGCCTAATTTTACGCTTATAATGGAAAGATCGGATGGCAGGGCGTTCAGCTACTCCCACGATGATACGAAGGC
>JAKFXM010000053.1 GCA_021731385.1 Methanobacteriota archaeon | reverse complement strand
AGTTATATGCCAATTTATAGTAAGAATCCGCCCGTTGCCTGTTTATGTATGTCCTGTTTATATCAAACGCATATACCCTGCTGCCGGAAGTAGCAATTATCTTATCATAATTGTCATTATCCATATTTGCCAATATAAATTTCTCCATATTATTATCGAAATTGTATTCCCAGAGCAGATTTCCGTTTTCATCAATCTCATAGATCCTATCCCCTGCGGATATCAGGATTTCCTTTTTTCCATCATTGTCATGGTCAGTTATATAAATCCCCGTGATCCCCTTTCCTGCACTGTACTCCCAATTTGTCTGAAATTTGGAATTGAGTGAATAAACCACCCCCTCTGCACACAGAAAGACCCTATTGTAAGAAGTGTCCAAATCCGCTGTTGCATCTGCAGTAACATTCTCCGCTGTTGCAGTTTCAAGTTCTAGTTCGCCTTTGCTGTTTAAGACATACAACCTGCCCCTTTTTGATACTACAAGAATATCCTTGTTGCCATCACCATAGACATTTGCTATAGCCAATGTTTCTATTTTGCCGTTTATAGTATAATTCCACAAAAGAGTGCCGTTCATGTCAAGCAGATATACATTTGAAAACGAATTAGCGATAATACTTTTTATTCCGGGAACAATCTCTGTAATTTCAATATCACTAATGCCCTCATCAATTTTTTTGCGCCATAAAAATCCGTCATGGGTGTCTTTCAAGGCTGAGATTCCGTACATAGAAGCGCCGATAATCTCGTGATATCTGTTGTTGTCTATATCAATTGCCTTAATGTCCTGCATCAGCGTGGTCGATCCAACCCTGCTCGGAGGGAATTTCCATAGCATCCTCCCGTTCCTGTCAAGCGCCATAACCCATCCCCTTGCTATCTCCTCCGCAATCCCGCCAGAACTTATAACAATCTCCTTATATCCGTCGTTATTAATGTCTGCTATTGAAACTGCACGAATATTATCAATGTCATAATCCCAGATTAATTGTCCTCTGTTATCAATAACAAATATACCCCTGCTAAGCGCAAATATAAATTCATCTGAACCATCGTTATCCAGATCTTCCATATATATCCATAGGGGGATTCCATTTAGGTCATATCTCCATTTAATATCCAGATCCGGATTATATGAACTAACATTCTGGGTTATAATCAGGACAGAAATTAGTGCAATGATGAATGAAATAGCCCCTTTCCTCTCAAGGTAGATGTTGTTTGTCATTATAATATAATTCCCAATATTCCGCTAAAAAGAGGGATCCTCATATCCCGTCCCTGTAATGCTTAGCTGCAACCTCTGGTGGCATGATATTTATCACAATATCTGAGCCTAATTCAAATCCTCCCAATTTTGACACCCTCGGGCAGAATTCAAGGTGGAAATGCAGGTCCTCATTTTCGGGGGATATGTGCAGGTAGAAATTATAAGACGGATAATTTAGTATAGAATTTAATCTGGAAATTACGTTTTTCAGCATTTCTGCAAATGAATGTAATTCCGCGTCCTTAAGCAATTCTATTGATCTTGCATGCCTTTTAGGCATAATCCATACCTCGAATGGGAATCTTGAGGCAAAGGGTGCGAATGCTATGAAATTCTTGTCAGAGAATATCCTTCTCTCACCTTTAACCTCTTTTTTTACCATCTCACAGAATGGACATTTTCCATTTTCCTTAATGTATTTTTTCGAGGCATTAACCTCATTCCGGATTAATGTAGGTATCATGGATAATGCGATAATCTGTGTATGGCTATGTCCTATTGATGCCCCGCCCTCAGTCCCTTCATTTTTAAAGACCATAACATATCTTATCCTTTTATCCTTCTTCAAATCCTTTATCCTTTCAGAATAAACATAAAGAACGTCTTTTATCTGCCCAACACCCAAATCGCCGAAACTTTCTCCATGCGTTGGTGTTTCCACAACAACCTCGTGTCTGCCGTAGGCCGGCTGTTTTGTCAGAAAATTTTCCTCCAGTCTTCCAGATTCCGGAGTGGTTGCAGGAAATTTATTTGGAAAACACCTCACCGTCCAGGAATCGTTTTTTCCAATTCTGCATATTTCAGGCGGTGTCATTCCTTCATTGCCCGGGCAGAAGTAGCATTTACCCTCCTTTTTTGCTTTGGGTTTCTTCTCTTCTGCAAAGTCCTGAGGGCGATTGCTCCTATTTTCTGCTATAATTACCCATCTGTCAAGGAAATAATCCTTTCTTAGTTCGTTCATGCAAACCCCCCCTAAACCAGTCAATGGTTTTTCTCAAACCCTCATCCAGGGTTGTTTCTGCTTTCCACCCAAGTTCCTTTTTAGCAAGACGAACATCGAGGTAAATCCTTCTGACTTCACCTTTTATTGCATCCCCATGAACTGGTGAAATTCCTGAATTCAAAATATTTTGCAACTTTTCCGAAATCTCGTTAACTGAAGTTTCAATTCCGGCCCCTATATTAAATATTTTTGTATCTGCTTTTTTATTAATGGAAATCAAATTCGCATTTGCCACATCCCCCACATATACAAAATCCCTCGTCTGTTCTCCATCGCCGAATATTACTGGTACATTATTCCCCAGAAATCTTCCGGCGAAGATTGCAATTACCCCCCCTTCACCAAAGGGATCCTGCCGCGGTCCGTATACATTAGAATATCTCAGGGAGACATAATCAATCCCGAAATTCTTCCAGTAGAGTTCAAGATAATGCTCCACAGCATGCTTTGAAGCCCCATAGGGTGAAATCGGATTTATAGGATGAGATTCGTCTGCCGGGAGATATTGCGGCTCTCCGTATACTGCCCCGCCTGATGAGGCATAGACTATTTTTTTAACATTAAAACTTTTGCAGCATTCAAGCAGGTTTATTGAGCCCATGACATTTACATTTGCATCAAACTCCGGATTTAGGATGGATTTACGAACATTAACCTGGGCAGCAAGATGAATCACAAATTCCGGGTTTTCCTTTTTAAATATTTTTTTTAGATTTGAATTGCAGATGTCCGATTTATAGAATTTCACTCTTTTATCCAGATTTTTCTTTTTCCCGTTCGAGAGGTTATCAACAATAGCGGCATTATACCCTTTTTCAATCAGCAAATCCACGATATTGGAGCCGATGAATCCCGCCCCGCCGGTTACCATAACATTAGCCATTATTTCATTATTATCCTATATACAATACGCTTTCAAGTTCTTTAAGATGCTTATCACTCGTAACAATTTTTGCATTTTTCTTATAGACTTCATATAGAACAACAGAAGGGGTTATATAATTCTCTGTATTTGCCTTTTCAATATAATTCGCATATTTTTCAGCCAATCGACCATCGCCAAAATATTCTATCCAACCATATGAATCAATCAAAACGTTCACTTTCATCCCTCAGGGCCTTAGTTGTTACCCCTCTTGCAATTCCTCTGGCGTCTTTTAACCTGCCTATCGGAATTAAATTTAGGGTATTATTTCTTTCAATTACTACCATTTTTTCTCCGGCTTTTATATGCATATGCTCTCTGACTTTTTTAGGAATAACAACCTGGAATTTTGGGGAAACAGTTATTGTATCCATAGTATAATCGTATTACTATATATGAATCCACATATAAAATGTAAGATATAACTAATCCTTCACCCAATTACGCCCTTCAGATACTCCCTAAATTCCGGGCCAATATCGTCCATTCTCAAACCATATTCAACTGATGCTTTAAGGTAGTCAAATTTGTTCCCGATATCATACCTATTGCCCTTGAATTTGCATGCATACATCTTTTGCCCTTTCCCCAATAGACGGAGTGCATCTGTAAGCTGGATTTCATTCCCTTTTCCAGCCGGTGTTTTTTCGAGGAATTCGAATATCTCCGGAACAAGTATATACCGCCCTATTATCCCGAGATTTGAAGGGGCTTCTTCAGGGGTTGGCTTTTCCACGAGGTTATCAATCAGATAGACAGAGTCGTCAATAAGCCTGCCGTCTATAACCCCGTAACTTCCTATCCTATCCCTTGCTACCTCCTCGACTGCTATGATTGTGCCTCTGTATTTCCTGTAGAAATCAATCATCTGCTTTGTGCATGGAATTTTTGAATCCACGATGGTATCGCCCAAAAGAACGGCAAATGGTTCATTGCCTATGTGGTTTCTTGCGCAGTAGATTGCATGACCTAAACCGCGTCTCTCCTTTTGCCTTAGATAGTGGATGTCCGTCAGTTCGGAAACATCCTTTATCGTCTTCAAAAGATCTTTTTTACCCTGCTCTTCAAGAACCTGTTCAAGTTCAAATGACCTGTCGAAATGGTCTTCAATCGCCCTTTTTCCCCTGCCAGTGATAATGAGAATGTCGTCTATTCCCGAATTAATCGCCTCCTCAACGACAAATTGTATCACTGGTTTGTCAACTATGGGAAGCATCTCCTTTGGCTGCGCCTTTGTTGCAGGCAGAAATCTTGTTCCAAGTCCTGCTGCAGGTATTACTGCTTTCATTTTGTTTATCAAATTCTTCTTTCTACTATAAAATCGGCAATGTTCAGCAGATCCCTTTTTGCATCAGAGTCTGGAATTTTTCCCAGATTCTTTTTTGCATCTTTTATGAAATTATCTGAAATTTTTCTGCAGTAGGCAATGGTCCCGGAATCCTGCAGAAGTGAAATTGCATTTTTTATCTCTTTTTTATTCTTTTTTTCCTTACTAAGAATTTTAATGAATTTTTCTCTTTTAGTTCCTTCAAGTAAGTCGGACCCTTTTATAACTACAATATTTTTTTTCCCCCGGTTTATATCGCTACCCGCCGGCTTTCCAAGTTCTTTTTCATCTGTTGTTATTCCAATAATATCATCATGAATCTGGAATGCCATTCCTATACCCAAGCCATAATTTGATAATGCCTTTATCTGCGCCTTCGTCCCCTTGCCGATTACTGCCCCAGACTTTGTTGCGACTTCAAGAAGAACAGCGGTCTTTTTTCTTATCATCTCCAGATACTCATTTTCTGTCACACTTGACCTTTTTTCGAAACTCATATCCAGTTCCTGGCCCTCACATATCTCTGCAGCAGCATCTGCAAGAATTTTTGTTACAGAGGGGTCAGAGATTTCAAATGCCTTTGAGAATAGCAAATCCCCTGCAAGGATTGCCGTCGGCTCGCCATAAGCCATATGGACTGAAGGAACACCCCTCCTGAATTCGTCCTTATCCATTATATCATCATGAATCAGGGTGAATGTATGGATTAATTCAATCGCTGCCGCTGTTTTTATGGCATTTTTTGAATTGCCATTGACAGATTTGCATGAAAGAATGCAGAGCAATGGCCTTATCCTTTTGCCGCCTGCGAAGGTTATGTGCCTTGAAGCGTTGTAGAGATTCTCTGGCTTACCTGAAAGTGCCTTCCGGATTTCGCTGTCTACTGCTTTAGTATATCTATCAAATTTTTTTAGGTCCATATCTTATTTTGTCTTTGAATTAGAAAGTATATCTCCGATATACTTTCTAATAGCCAACAAATGAACTTCGTTCATTTCTTGTAATCAGTTCGTAAGTTTTTTCGATGTTTTCTAAATTCTCATAAATTTTCTTTATTGGTTTTAATTCTGTGATGGCGTAATAGATTGCATTAGCAATCTTCAATGCCTATATATCTATATTCAATTTGTGATGAAGTTCTTGGAACTCTTTCTGTGTCTTCAATGTAATCTATCAAGCACTCAACACAAGCGGCTTTGTCGGCTTTTATTACTTTTATTCTATGAATGTTGCTATCCCAGTCTTCTACATCCTCTTTTAAAATAAATAACTCCTCTTTCTTTTTAATTACTTTCTCGCAAAAAGAACATTTAGGTGAGTTTTTCATATTTGAACCCCTTAAATATTTTGCAGCTTCAATTGCTGAAAGATATGCCCTATTTTTATAATCCGCAAATTCTATTTTAGTCATATCACACTAATCTATCTCATTCACAACTTAAATTCCATCAAAATTCTCTCCGCATCCTTTGATTTTCCACCACCGACCGCGAAATTTTTGTCCCCATGAGAACCCCCGCCAAGTAGTTTGGATAAATTTTCTGAAATTTCATTGGCGTTAAAACCCGAATTTGAGGCAATTACAAAATTAGAGCGTTCCTCCGAAATATTCAGCAGTATAAGTATTGAATTCGGCTCAATTATTTCCCTTGAAATCTCTGTCAGGGTTTTTATGTCAAAATTACAGACAACTTCCTTTACAATTTTTACACTATCCTTTTCCTCAAATCCGGATTTAAATCTTTCCTTTAGTTTTTCCCTGAGTATTTTACCTGCTTCCTCCCTTAGAATTTGAATCTGTTTCCTCTGCGATTTCCACTCCTCAAAGAGATGCTTTGCTGATTCATAGGAGTTGGCATCAGGGATTTTCCCGTATTTCATGCTGAATTTCTTTTCTGCCCCTTCTTCAAAAAAATTTTCCTGCGGAAAATTTTTACTGCTCTGCAATTGAAATTGCAGAGCATCAGTTTTTTTCAACTCCTCCAGTTGTGAATTCCATTCCTTCTTAAACCTCTCTATTGTCTTTGGGAGTTGCTCAACAGATACCGAGAATACTCTTGCGATCATCTTGAGATCTTCATCCGCCTGCGGGGTCTTCATATATCTCTCTGCTGCTTTTCCTGCAACGAATTCCAACCTGACGACACCGTCCTGAATCCTCTTTGAGCCCGTAATTTTTATCAAGCCGGCATCTCCTGTATTCAGGAAGTGCAATCCGCCACATGCCTCGACATCCCACCCCGTTATGTTGATAATCCTTATCTCCCCTCCGGGAACTGCACCACCCTGATAAAGCCTAAATCCGTATTTTTTCTCGGCAGAATTTCTATCCATAAATGAGATTTCAATCTTCCTGTTTTCCTTAACCACCCTATTTGCCAAATTTTCTATCTCCTCAATTTCACTGTCCTCAAGCCGGGCATAATGTGTTATGTCCAATCTTGCACTATCAACACCTTTATTTGCACCAGTTTGCCAGACATGACCTCCAAGAATTTCTCTTGCCGCGCCGTTTATGATGTGGGTTGCGGTATGATGCCGCATTAACTGGATTCGTCTTTCCCAATCTATCTCGCAGTTTATCTCATCACCCTCCGACACCCCGCTAATATCCCCCTCAACCCCATGAATTATGATATTCCTGACCTTCTGAACATCGACAACATCAACCCCATTAATTCTGCCATGATCAGATTCCTGTCCTCCCCCCTCTGCATAAAAGTAGGTCTTGTCTAGGATTATATAACTGTCGAATTTTGAAATAATCTTTGCATTAAATTTTCTAACTCCGGAATCTTCATAAAAACCGGGAATGGTCGGGGCAACATTAGGAACCCTGATTTCGGCCTTTTTCTCAGCTTCTATGGTTTCATGCCTCTGTGCGACCCTTATATAGAAATCCGCAGGAATTTCTACCCTTAGGGATGAGAATTCCTTTACAAAGTCCGGTGTAAGCCCGTTTGAATCGTAGAGTTCGATTAAATTATCAAATTCAATCCTGTCATTTCCCCCGGCAGATATCTTTTCTTCAAGTTTTTTTATTATCCCTTTTCCTTTCTCAGCGGTTTTTCTGAATTTCTCCTCTTCGACATCTACGAGTTTCAGGATTTCACTCCTGTTCTCATTTATCACGGAAAAATCACCCTTGAAATACTCTATCTGCAATTTTACTATATCCGAAAGAGGCATGGTTAATCCTAATAACTTCATGGAACGCAATGCCCTTCTTACAAGAAGCCTTCCAAAATAGCCTTCCTTGACATTGGACGGCATAACCCCGTCATTGAGCATGAACATGAGCGCCCTTGTATGGTCGCAGATTGCGTAGAGATTTTCAAGGGGTGCTATGACCCCATGCAGTTCCTCTAAGGAAATTGAAAGTCTTTTTGCAACCTCCATCTTCATTTTTTCATGATCTCCTGCACTTTCAATCTTCATCAAACCTGCAACCCTTGAATACTCTGACAGAATTTTGTTGTCACTTTCTAATTCCAGGTCTTTTTTCAATTTCTCAAGAACATCGCCAAATACTGCCTCATAGGCGCTTGATGTTCCCTGGGAGAGCCATGTAAACCGCTCCAGACCATATCCTGTATCTACTACCTGCATCTCCATCTCTTTTTTTGTGCCATTTTTTTCTTCATACATCATGAAGACAAGGGTTGCAAGTTCTACACCGTCAACAATTACCTCAAAACAAGGACCGGAATTTCCGCCGCCGGACCACAGAGCCTCTATGTATGAGACTTTTTTAGGATTAATACCCAACTCATCAGTCAACAGTTTGTGGCATAACTCTACTGTCCTGTCTTTAAAATATACAAAATTTCCTCTTGTATTGAAGGCATGATGTGCCATCATCTCAAACATCGTGAAATGCCTCCCCGTCTTTCCTACATTGTCGATATCATTAAATCTTACACAGGTCTGTGATATCGTCAGGGGATTTGCAGGCGGCTTTACAACGCCAAGCAGGACCCATGGCTGAAAGCAGTAGATTGAAGCCTGGGTAAAAAAGACATCATCCCTCCATCTTGCAACTATCGGATAGCGCGAAATCACCGTATGCCCGTTTTTCTCGAAGAATTTTAGATATAGGTTGCGCATATCATGTAAATTGAATTTCCTCTTTACCGGGGAATTCCCTATAAAAGAATACTCCTCGCAGGGGGGTTCACCACAATTAATCTTTTCCCCGAGGGTCCAGAAAAACCTTCCGCATTTTGGGCATTTTTTTCTCTGAAATTTCTCCTTCATGAATAACTCAACCCCGTATTCTGACATCTTACCCCATTTATTAAGAAAGCATCAAATTTATATTTTAGTTATAAAGTATATATCTCATATACTTTATATTGAGTTAAAATGGTATTGAAAAGAATTCTTGGAATGGGTGAAGAGAAGGATATTAATATAGATAAATACCTGACTGATAGCGAAGCGGATAAAGATGATCTGATCTATGTTAAATCCATCGATTTGGACGGCGAAGGCAATGCCATTGATATGGTACTGAAGGAGATGGAAGACAAGAACATTGTAATTCTGAATCTTGGGAATGTACTCCCCAAGAAGGCACTTCTTGGTAGGATTATACAGAGATTGAAGGATACATGTACCGATATTGACGGGGATATGGGCAGGATTTCAAATGAGAGGATTATGATTGTCCCGGCAGGGATAAAGATCGTGCATAGGGCATGATAAATTCCTAAATTCGTCACTCAAAAACAGTTTCATTTGGGAATATAACAATACCCTCATCTGAGATCTTCATTGGCCTTAGGTGCCTGTCGAAATCCGACCCCCTGATCTTCTCTATGCCTATGGCGTTTATTATCTCCCCCCTCCGCTCTATTGAATGCAATTTTATCACGCCACTTGCAAGAAATTCCTCCATCAGGATTTTTGATGTTTCATAATCCGTTCCCGTTTCGCTTGTAATAAGCGTGGTGCAGCCGGATCTTGAAAGAAAATTCATTAGTGAAAGAATCTCTCTCCTCATGTCCGACTTATTCTCGTAAAGAAGCCTGATTGATGTTATCGAGTCTATTACGATCCTCTTGGGGTCATATGTATTTAATTTTTCCTCAATGACCTTAACGAGATTTTGAAGTGTAAATTCCGGCTTTGACATAACGCTGTTTGATTTTATCAGCCACTTGTCAAGACTTAATTCCTGTGTTGTGTCAACTATCTTTATCAGGTCAAGATTCCAGCCGAATAAAGCCATGTCCTCTCTCAGTTGACCTGCAGACTCTTCAAGTGAGATGTAAAGGCCCTTCTCCCTGTTTCTTGTTCCCTCAATAAGAAACTCCATTGCGAGTATAGTCTTGCCCGCTCCCGGACCACCCGCTATTAGATATGGCCTTCCCTCTATAAGCCCGCCGCCAAGCATCTCGTCCAGACCGGCAATACCTGTTTTTATCTTGTTCATCATAAAACTATTTTTCCTATTACCTTAAATACGCAGTATGCAGCACAGAGTACGTTGGCCCTTTAGGGGTTAATCCACTTTTCATTAATTCGATCCTGTCTGCTGTCCAGCCTCCGAATTCTGTATTTGAATTTTTATTAAGGACATCACTCAATGCTTTTTTATCTATTGATTTCACCCTTGCAATGGTAAAATGTGTATTAAAATTATCTTCATTTGGGAATCCCATAGGATTTAATTCAGAATCGATCCTTTTATGCAATTCCACTATCCTGTCAGCACCCCTGTCAACACCAATCCATATTACCCTTACATAATTGGGCTTTGGGAATACCCCCAATCCCTTTAGCGAAATTTCAAACCTTTCTGCCTCAGAGAGCAAGTCTAATTTTTCAGAAATTCTCTCAATCATCCCCTCATCAACCTCTCCGAGAAATTTCAGGGTCAGATGGATATTCTCTGGCTCTACAAGTTTTAGATTACCCAGATTTTCAATTCTGTTCTGCATTTCAATAATCCCTTTTCTGACACCTTCAGGACAGGGTATTGCCATAAATGCCCTCACCATGTTAACTTTTAAGATTTGAAATTAAAGAATATCTATAGCAAAATGTTACCGAACATAAACCCAAGGCAGATGAAGCAGGCAATGAAGAAAATGGGCATCCATATGGACGAGATTAATGCAGAGAGCGTTGTGATAAAGTGCGCAGACAAGGACATTGTTATTGAAAATCCGCAGGTTGTGAAGACGGTTATGCAGGGACAGACAATGTTCCAGATTTCAGGCAATATAAAAGAGCAGGTTGGCGAAGTCAAAGTTGAAGTTTCTGACGAGGATATAATGATGGTTGCAGAGCAGGCAAATGTGAGTGAAGATACGGCAAGGACTGCGCTGGAAGAATCAAATGGCGATATTGCTGGAGCAATAATGAAATTAAAGGGATGAATTCAAAAATGGTGTCCGGTAACTAGAAAGCAAACCCTTTTCTTTAGAAAAGAAAAGTGTTTGCATCCCCAAAAGAAACTATTTTAGGATTGAGGATATACTTTATAATACAACGAAAAACTGCAAAGCATTTTTTGGGTGTGGCGGAGAACCAAAGGTTCTCCGACATATATCTGAGTGATGAAATCACTCAGCTATACCCAATTGGGCTCTGCCCAATTCGGGCCCATTGAGCCTAAAGGCTCAATCGGGAAGGCTGATTCGGGTCAGAAACTTATAGTTTCTGATTCGGGCAAGAAAATTGATGATTTTAATAAGGATAATCCCGGCATTATTATAGTGGATATGAATAATCTATAACAGAAATATGAAATCCCCTAAAAAAGCGCAGGCATCACCTGAATTCCTGATGACTTATGGCTGGGCGATAATTATAATTCTTGCTGTTGTGAGTGTTGCCTGGCTGTGGGGGGTATTCAGTATAGGAGGAA
>JAKFXM010000172.1 GCA_021731385.1 Methanobacteriota archaeon | reverse complement strand
ACTGAGCTACGGGCCCTTGTTGAGTAAATTAGAGAAAATAGTGGATTAATATTGTGTAATTCTTTTAAATAAATTCTTAATCTACAAAAGACCCATCTCCGCCAGAACCTTTCTTATCTTCTCCCTGCTTTCACTGCTAACAGGAACTAAAGGAAGTCTTGGTTCTCCTGCTGCAAGACCGAGCATCTGCATTGCGGCCTTTACCGGGGCAGGATTGGTCTCTATGAATAATATCCTGAATAATGGATAAAGTTTGTAGTGCAATTCCCGTGCCTTTTTTAAATTTCCATCAAGTGCAGCCCATACTGATTCCCTGAGCAATCCGGGGACAATATTGCTTACAACCGAAATAGCGCCCTTTCCGCCAAGTGAGATTATAGGAAAATTCATAGAATCATCTCCTGAAAGAACTATGAAATCATTTCCGCATAACTGAATCTCTCTTGTAACCTGATCGAGGCTGCCGGATGCGTCCTTGAGCCCTATAATGTTCGGGATTTTTGAAAGCCTTTCCATCGTCTGCGGCTCGATGTTAACCATTGTCCTTCCCGGAACGGTGTAAAGAATCATAGGGATGTCTACAGTTTCAGCAATCTTCTTGTAGTGCTGATAAATTCCTTCCTGCGTCGGCTTATTGTAGTAAGGGGTTATCAGGAGGGCAGCATCTGCACCGGAATCCTTTGCGTGTCTTGTATACTCTATAGCCTCTGCGGTGTTGTTGCTTCCTGTCCCCGCAATTACGAGACATCTCCCGTTTGCATGCTCAATGGAAATTTCAATAACCTTTTTGTGTTCTTCCTCAGTAAGTGTTGCAGATTCTCCGGTAGTTCCAACGGGCACAATTCCATCAACCCCATTTTCTATCTGAAATTTGATATTTCTCTTTAGACCTTCTTCATCCAGATTCCCCTTTTTGTCAAACGGCGTTACAATCGCTGTAAAAAGACCCTTTATTTCCATCTCCAGTTAAATAATAAGTTACTAATTAATAAACTTAAAAAATGAGGCAGATTTTCAACGGTGTTTATAAGATAAACGGAAAACTTGCAACAGAGAATCTTGCTCCGGGATTCCGGGTTTATGACGAAAAACTGATAAGACAGAAGGGTGAGGAATACAGGATTTGGGATCCGTTGAGGAGCAAACTTGCAGCAGCGATAGAAAATGGTTTAAAGGAATTTCCACTGAACAGGAATTCGAATGTTCTTTATCTTGGTGCCTCTTCAGGAACTACAGCAAGCCATATTGCGGATATATGCAGCAATGGCCTTGTGTATTGCATAGAATCCTCAAAGAGGATGATGCGCGAATTGATTCCTGTAACAATGAAAAAGACGAACATGATTCCAATCCTCGCGGATGCAAGAAGACCGAGAGAATATTTTAGTAAGATAGGTAGGGTAGAAGTCATCTATCAGGATGTTGCACAGCCAAACCAGGCCGAAATTCTTCTAAGGAATTCAGAGGAATTCCAGCCGGGAAATGCAATGTTTGCGATAAAGGCAAGGAGCATAGATTCTATCAGAAAGCCGAAGGATATATTCAGGGAAGAAATCGATAAGTTGAAGGAAAGATTTCAGATACTTCAGATTATAGACCTGAATCCTTATGACAAGGACCATGTGCTTGTGAATTTGAAGGCGAAATGAAAAGAAGTACATCCAAGATGAATGATAAAAAAATTGTTGTGAGAAAATTATACAAATGCTCTGAGGAAATTGCAAATAAGATAGATATAGACAAGGTTATTTTGTTTGGATCTTATGCCAAAGGAGGTGTAACCAAAGAAAGCGATATAGACGTTCTGGTGATTGGCAGTAAGAAAGACAGAGATCTAAGAACAAAGATGGGATTAATGTTCCATAAGACCTTACCAAAGAAGCCAATTGATGTCTTACTGAAAACGAGGGATGAAATAGAAAGGAGACTTAAGATTGGTGACAGTTTTATAAAAGAAATTATTGATAAGGGAGAAGTGATCTATGAAAGAGATTATGGGGGAGTGGTTGGATAAGGCCGAAAGTGATTTGGAGGTTTGCAGGGAACTCCTGAATAGAAAAAGATTTGCAGATATTGCTGCATTTCATGCTCAACAGGCTGCTGAGAAGTATTTGAAGGCATTATGGGAATTTTTCGGTATAGATGTTGTCAAGGCGCATGATTTATATTTCCTAAAAGAGGGACTCATTGGTAGGACAACCGAGATTAATGAATTAAGAGATGAGGATCTTTATTTTTAACCGAATTTGCAGTTGACTTTAGATACCCTGGAGAAAATGCAACACTGAAGGAAGCAAGAAAGGCATATAAAACTGCATTGAAGGTGAGGGATGTTGTTCTAAATGTTTTAGAGAGCAAAACAAAATGAAAATTAACCTATCCACAAAAATCTGCAAAACAAAACTCAGAAATCCGACAGTATTAGCGTCAGGAATTCTTGGAATTACTGCATCTTCCCTCGTGAGAGTTGCAAAATCCGGGGCAGGTGCGGTTACTACAAAATCAATAGGCCCTGTAAAAAGGGAGGGTCATAAAACTCCGGTAGTTGCAGTTCTTGAAAATGGAATGCTGAATGCTGTGGGTTTGTCATGCCCAAACATAGATGAAGCGATTGATGAATTAAAAAAAGCGGTTCGGAATTCTGGTGTTCCTGTGATTGCCAGTATTTATGGAAAAACAGCCTCAGAATTTGGCGATGTTGCAGAAAAAGTTTCAGGGGCAAAACCGGATTTCATTGAAGCAAATATTTCATGCCCGAATGTGGAGGATGAATTCGGAAAGTCCTTCGGATGCGACCCAAAATCATCTGCAATGGTCGTTGAAGCCATAAAGAACAAAACGAAAATCCCGCTCATTGTAAAACTAACACCAAATGTTTCTGATATAAAGACAATTGCAGGGGCTGTTGAGGATGCCGGGGCTGATGCACTATCTGCAATCAATACGGTGGGTCCGGGGATGCTTATAAATGCAGAAACAGGAAGACCGGTTCTGACGAACAAGACAGGTGGTCTTTCAGGTCCTGCAATAAAGCCAATCGCGGTACGCTGTGTTTATGAGATATATGAGACTGTTGAAATTCCGATTATAGGGGTGGGTGGAATTCAGACAGGAAATGATGCCGTTGAGATGATGATGGCTGGAGCAAGTGCCGCTGGAATTGGAACAGGCGTTATGAATAAAGGAATTGGAATTTTCATGAATGTTTGCAATGAAATTGAGGAATTCATGAAAAAAAACAATTATTCAAAATTAAGCGAAATTATAGGGAAGGCTCATGAGTGATATAGCATATAAATCCGACATCGGTAGAGTGAGGGATTTAGACGAGGACAGCATTGCAGTTGTTAGGTTAGGTACATCATATTCGTCTGAAAGGACCGAAATTTCTCTACTAATCCTGGCAGACGGATTGGGCGGGTATAATGCAGGCGAGACTGCAAGTTATCTTGGAGTAAAAACTGTTGCAGAATTTGTTTTAGGGGGTTTACTTTCAAAGAACAAGAAAAATTTCCTAAAGGAAATTTTTGTGCCCGAAAAACTGCAAAGCAGTTTTTGGGCCCAATTTGCTGAAAGCAAATTCGGGCCCAACAAGAAACCTATAGTTTCTGATTCGGGCAAGAAAAATTTAGGTAATGGCAATTACGGAAATTTGTTGAAATCCGCCATTTTGGAAGCAAATAATGAAATATTAGATTATGCAACTGAGAATCCTGAATGCTCTGGAATGGGCACGACAGTTGTTGCTGCAATTCTTGAAAACGGAAATTTGTATGTGGGAAATGTCGGAGACGGCAGGCTTTACATAGTTAGTAAAGATGAGATAAGGCAGATTACAGTTGATCATACACTTGCCGATGGCACCCTTACTAGAGCAGTTGGCATTTCCCCGAGCATTGAGATTGATACATTTGAAATAAAACTCGTGGAGGGGGACATAATACTTGTCTGCTGTGACGGGCTTACTGATGTTGTGGAAGAAAGCAGGATAATGGAGATTATTCTAGATAATAATCCAAACGATGCATGTAATAAACTAATAGAACTTGCAAATGAAAGGGGGGGTCCTGATAATATTTCGGTGATTATTGCAAAGATGGAAGAATGAGAGAAAAGATTCTTATGTTAATTGGATTAATAGCAGTAATTCTGCTAAGTAGTTGCATACAGGAAAAATCCGAAGAGAATCCTGCAATTAATGCATGCATAAGTTTGTGTAAAGATAGACTGGATTCTGGCAGGGATTTAAGCAATGGCCCTTGTCTTTCAAATGATACCTATCCTGACTGGGTCTGCGATGTTGCGCATAGTCCAAGGCAATTGGTTGATAATATTCCTGAAAATCAATGCTCCGGGTTCAGGGAGGGAAAGTCACATCACTTTGTAGAGGTTGATGAGGAATGCAATTTAATAAGGGCAGTGTAATTTTAATACATAACAAAAAATGTTAAGTATTTATGTAGGTATAACTACTAAATAAAACATAGGTGAAAAACATGGAAACGAAAAACGGAGCGGTAGTGGGAAAAATAATTAGAAATGACAACAAAGAAATTTTGTATACCTCTGACAGAGGAGAATGTAATAGATGTAAAATTCGAATATAACGATAATGCAGAGATTGTCTATTTTGTTCTAAACTATAGAACAAAAATAAATGACAAATGGCATGAGGTATATAGAGTAGATACGGCTCATGGATATCTACATGAGCAACGCCATTGGATTAATGATAAACCAATACCTTTGCGAAATATCATGCCATTGAAAATAATATTTGATTATTATCTCTCTCAAATAAAAGAGAATTATGAAAAATACAAACAATACTATATACAAAAGGAAAAGCACAAGTGATAGGTATAAAATGAGTGATGATAGGTGGGAGGGTATAGTCCGCTTTCTTGATGAGGTATGGAGAAACCCAAAAGATACACCCGATAGTGGTGTTTTGTTATCATTACAAGATAGGGAAGTCAGTAAACTGTTTACAAAAAAGAGGATAGAACTGATAAACACAATTTCTTACAGAAGATTGGAATCCATTTCAGAGTTATCGGAAAAGGTTGGTAGGCAACTTAGTGCGGTTGAAAGGGATTTGAAGATATTAAACGAGTTTGGTATCGTTGAACTTGAAAAGAAGGGAAGGATAGTGAAACCTGTTATTAAGGCAAATGTATTAATTCTGCCGATTCTTCTGCCCGCTCCTACAAAAATTCCCGGACTACTCCCTGCAAGTTCGTGATAATTTTAGCAAATGAAATTAGAAATTGCCAAAATTCTTAAAACAAGAAATTCAATGCAATTCCGGGACAGTTTGCAATGCTCCGGGTTCAGGGAGGGAAAGTCACATCACTTTGTAGAGGTTGATGAGAATTGTAATTTTATACGGGCGGTGTAAAAATGAAATCACTCGTTGTATTTTATTCAAGAACAGGAACAACAAAAAAGGTTGCTGAAACTATTTCAAGCAATCTTAAATGTGATATTGAAGAAATTCTTGATAAAAAGAATAGAACCGGTGTTTTAGGTTATTTAATGTCCGGCCGGGATGCAATTCTGAAAAAACTTGTCGTAATAGAAGGGATTAAGAAAGCCCCCGCCTTATATGATCTCGTGATAATTGGTACGCCTGTTTGGGCTGGTACTATGTCTAGTCCAATTAGGACATATATTTCTCAAAATAAGGGGTGTTTTAAAAAAGTAGCCTTCTTTTGTACACATGGTAGTTCTGAAAGCAAAAGTACATTTAGGGATATGGGACATCTATGCCAGAAAAAACCAGTTAGTCTACTCGAACTTAAAACAAAAGAAGTGATAGATGAGGGGTATATCTGGAAAGTTAAAAAATTTGTTGAGAATTGGCAATTAAAGAGGGATATGAATGAAATTGGAAACCGTTAAAATTCTAAAGATAAAAAAGGAAACACCTACAGTAAGGACATTCACAATAAACAAGAAATTCAATGCAATTCCGGGACAGTTTGCAATGGTCTGGATTCCCGATGTCGGAGAGAAGCCGTTTGGCTTTAGTAGGGTAGATGAAAATTTAGAAATAACTGTTAAGAATATTGGAGAATTTACTAATAAACTCTTTAGTCTAAGCAAAGGTGATTTGATAGGGATCAGGGGCCCCTATGGCAATGGCTTCAGGATAGACGGCAAAGCAAAAAATTTCTGCATTATATCTGGAGGGGTTGGAATTTCACCGTTAATGCCATTTATTGAAAATCTGAGGAAGGCAAATAAAAATGTAACTGTCATCATGGGTGCAAAGACAAAGAATGAGTTATTGTTTGCTGATAGAATAAAAAAAACCAAGGCAGACCTTCTAATAACGACAGACGACCGCACTGAAGGAAATGGGGGATTCTGCACAGATATTCTTCCGGATGTGATTAAGGACAAGAAAAATTCGCAAAGCGAATTTTTGTGCCCAATCAGCCAACCCGAAAAATTTGCAAAGCAAATTTTTGGGCCCATTGAGCCTAAAGGCTCAATCGGGAAGGCTGATTCGGGCAAGAGGATTGACATAATCTACACCTGCGGTCCTGAGGTAATGATGAAAAAAGTTACTGAAATTTCAGAAAAATTCGGGATTCCCTGCCAGTTGAGCATGGAGCGCTACATGAAATGCGGGATTGGAATCTGCGGGAGTTGTGCAATAGATCCATCAGGACTTCTGGTCTGCAGGGATGGGCCTGTATTTGATGCAAAAGATTTAAAGAATTCTGAATTTGGGAAATACAGGAGGGATGCGGATGGGGGAAAGGTTTTTGTATAATATCACATA
The DNA here is from genome assembly GCA_021731385.1 of Methanobacteriota archaeon. Lineage (GTDB taxonomy): Archaea > Altiarchaeota > Altiarchaeia > IMC4 > QMZM01 > JAKFXM01. Next base: position 4,620 of record JAKFXM010000172.1, on the reverse strand, counting down.
ATCTCAGCCCTAATCGCCTCAGCAGTCTTCTCACCGATTATTCTTCCAAGAACCTTCAAATCAGCCTTCTTTACATCATTTGGGTTTTTGAATCCGGCATTAAAGAGTCTTCTTGCCCTTGCCCTTCCAATCCCGCGAATTCCTACAAGAGGGATAAGTTCCTCCTTTATGCCATCCTTTATCCTGATTTCCATCTTCTTCATCTCCCTTTTTGATTTCGGCAGATTCAAAATCCCGGATATTTCCCCGGCGGAATATGCAAGCCATTCTGCAATCTGTATCCTCTGATGCAGGATTCCGGGAGCAACATTATAGTCCTCAAGTATCTTTTCCTCGGAATTTTCACAAGTCCATGACTCAAGCAATTTCGCAGTCTTGTATCTTTCAAGAAAATTTCCGTCAAGTCCGAAACCATCCAGGTCCCTGAGAATTTTTTCTGACTCCGAACATGCACTGCCCCATAGCAAAGATTCCTCGCTGCGCTTTATCCTCAAAAGCGGCATCTCTACAGCATCGCACAGCATTTCAAGGATTCCGATCCCGGCAAAGCTGTTTTTTTCCTCTGCAGTCCTGAGGATTTTTATGTAATTGAATGCTGTCAGGGGGTCTATATAGAGTTCTGAAACCCTGCTGCCAAGTGTCGTGGGAATAATGAATTTTCCATCCATTCCTACAAAATTCCAGTCAATCAGTTTTCTTATTATCCTTTCAATTAAATCTTCAAAATCCCCCCCTATGCCGTATTGATAGCCAAAAAATGTTGATCCGAAGAATTCAATCAGTGATTTCCGGGTTCTTGCGAAATTTGACGCGATCACGGCAAGCATGTGAAACCTGAGAACGGGCTCGATTCCAAGTTGTGAATAAATATCCTCAATTTTGCCATTCACATATTTTTCAATCAGGAATTCCCTCTCTGATTCGGTTTTTGCTATTGTAATTGCCTCTCCAATCCTGTCATATTTTGGTCTTCCAGCCCTTCCTATCTGCTGCTTGTATTCAAGTACCGGGATGTATTTCATACCACCATTATCGTAGCGCTTTATATCCTTTATTATAACGGTCCTGGATGGAAGGTTAACGCCCGCAGCAAGTGTTGGTGTAGCAACAATCACCTTTATTAAACCATTCCTGAATGATTCCTCAACAATAGTTCTCTGCCTGTTTACAAGCCCGGCATGATGGAATGCTGTTCCCCCTTTAACGCATTCGGAAAGTCTTTTGCATTGCTTTGTGGGACTGCTTAATGAATTAAGGATTTCTTTTCCAGTTTCCATCACTTCTTTCCGATATTCGGGGGTAATTAATCCCGGATCATAAGCCAGTTTTTCTGCAATGTTTTCTGAACTATTCCGCGAATTTGCAAAAATAAGTACCTGTCCCCCGTTGTAAATGGAATTACGGGTAATCTCCTTCAATTTTTCATATTTTTCCGCACCCACAACAACATCCTCAGCAAGCTTAACAGGCCGCCATTCAGATTCAATAAGTTTGGCGTTAAGCCAGTCTGAAAGTTCTATTGAATTCCCTATGGTTGCTGAAAGTGCAAGTATCTGGATTTCGGGGAATAATTTCCGGAATTTTGAAATAATGATTTCATAAACAGGACCCCTGTCAGTTGCTATCAGATGGATTTCATCCATTATGAGTACTCCAATGTTCTCGAACCCGCCTGCACCAGACCTGAGGAGGGAATCGCATTTCTCTGCAGTTGCAACAAGAATGTCAAACTTCGATCTCTTTTTGTACTTGTTTGAATCAAGGTCTCCCGTTTCTATTCTTACAGAGTAACCTAATTTTTCATACCTCCTGAATTCCCGGTATTTCTCGAATGCGAGGGCCCTGAGAGGGACAATATAGACTGCGCCCCTACCCCTCTCAAGTGCCTTTGCCATCACGATCTCTGCGGCAAGCGTCTTCCCTGATGCTGTTGGTGTTGAAAGAACAAGATTTCCGCTATCAAGAATTCCACTCTCCACAACCTGCTTTTGTACGGGATAGAGGTTTGAAATTCCATCGGATTTTAAAAGATTTATAAACCTTTCATCAATCAGGACCTCGTCAATGAGCATTCTATTTTACCTAGTATCTTCTGCCCTTTTGTATGTTAATATCAAACTTTGCAGTATCTGCTATAGCCATTACTGCCATTACTCCGGCCTGTATAGGGTCTGAGACAACAAGATTGGCAACCTTTGGGACAGAACCTGCCATACTCAGGGAAATTACGGGAATTCCCGCCTTCTGAAGTTCCCTTACTGCCTTTGTTATTTCTCCCCCCATCAGTGATCCGGCAAGTATCAAAATTCTTGCCCTTGGCAGCCTTGCAACTGCACGGACTGCATTTGCAATCTCGCTTTCTCCAATCAGTGGAATTGTATCAACAGATATCTTCTCTCCCCTGATATTGTGCCTGTCAGCCTCGCTTATGGCGCCTTTTGCAACCTCTGCAACCTGCGCCCCGCCCCCAATTACAATAACCCTCTTCCCATAGATTTTTTTGAGGGTAGGGACAATTGTAACGGAAGAAACAGAGTTTAATTTGCCAAGATTCCTCACAACCCCGTCAAGATTCCTTAAGCCCCCAATTTCAAGATAGAGGTGAATTCTATTTCCGTCCCTGAACTGTTCTATGTGGCTGATATTGCCTTTCCGCAATGCTATTTCAGTGCTTATATCCTTTATTGCGCCAATTGAATCCCTTATCTCTATCCAGAGAGCATTTTCACTATCCTTTTTCATTAGTTAACTTCACGGGAATATCTACATCGCTCTTTATATGGAAATTCCCTTCTTAGAATCTCTATAATAATTGAATTTTGCATGTCTACCTTACCTCTAATTTCATCTCTATCCAAACCGCGGGAAACCTACGGTTTCCCCCAGTTTCTGGTTCTTCCTGACCCCTTCCCTTGATAGATTGTAATTTTGCTTAACATCCTAGGTTTAGGTGGAGTGAGAAGGGTTGAATAAATCTTCGTACGATAAATCTTCAGGTGTCTTCAAAATTGCTATAAAATTCCCAAAACATTTTTCATCCTCTTGACGTACCCGAAGAAGATCTTTAAGGTTATTTATAGCATCACTAAAATCTACCTTAGCTGCTTTGCTATCTGTTATATGAATCCAAACTTTATTCTCGGCACGTAAATCTGCCAATTTGAGCCAACTTCTCCGTGGTTTTCTCCAAGTATCAACTTCTACAGCTAACAATATTCTCCCATCTTGATACTCTCTCCCAATAAAGTCAACTCCTAATGTTACGGGGTCAAAATCAGGTTTTGTGCCAATATCGAATCCATCTGATTTTCTCCATTTTTCCTTAATTTTATCCACAACTTTCTTATGTGCCATATTTGTTCCTGTTTTCTTTCCTGGGGCAATTCTCTTTCCTTGAAATCTTTAGATTCCAAATGAAGTTCTTTGAGAGCATCTATAATTCCATTCATGACGTTATTCTTAACTTTTTCCATTTGGTAGCACCTATAAATATTTTTTGGGTTATAAAATTGCGTTATATCTACCTAATCTCTAATTTCATCTCTATTGCCTTGAAGGGGCAGACCTGTGCACAAATCCCGCAGCCCTTGCAGTAATCAAGGTCGCATGAGAATTTCTTAACTTTATCAATTAGAATAATTCCTTCAGGGCAGTACATCGCGCAAATCCCGCAGGCCGTGCATTTTTTTGGATCGCCGACAGGATAATATGTCCGCCAGCTTCCGGTCTTTGTTGCCCTGCTCGTTCCGGGTTTTGCAACAACACCTATGGATAATTTCATGATGTCAAATTCAGTTTCTGTTCTTTCTGAAAAATTAAATTTTGATATTGCAAAACCAGAGGTCAGCTACATCAAATCTTTGCAACATTTCCGTAATCTGATGAAATTTTTCTGTCTTCCCTGTGACCGCAAGATGCGCATTCCATCTTGTCCCTGTACTTCTCGGATTTAAACAATGGGTATCTGCACCTTTTGCAGAACGCCTTTACAACCCCTAACTCATTGTCCTTTGTTGACAAATCGATCAGGTTGTCCTCTATTTTTATGACTTTGCCCTTTACGATATCGCCTATCCCGAACATCTTATCCGCACTCTCAATAAAACTTTCAGATATGTTTGAAACATATATGCCTGTTTTTATGTCCATTATCCCCTCAAATCCCATAATCTTCCTGACAATAACAGTTACTATATTCTTCTTTACGCTTAGAACCTCACCAAATACTATATCTCCTACCTTTAGTTCGGTCTGAATTTTACCCTCTATCCTGACTGTCTGATTCTTATGGTCAAGAATGGCAATCCCGATATTAGAAGCGTAAATCTTTCCATCATCTGCGTATGTTCCATCTCCGGGTACAAATTCCTCTATTGTTCCAAGGTAATCTCCTATAACTGCAATTTCACCTTTCATCTTGATAATTATATGTATTCCAATAAATTAAGTCCCCTCATCCCAACTCTCAAGGTATAAGGGCAGTTCCTGCCCTTATCAACCCTAATTCTGCTAAATAAATTTTTGGGAATGTGGCAGACACTTCGGTTCGAGACCTTTGGTCTCGAAACTTCGACAGCTTCGCTGTCGAATCGTGTCTGACACGTGTCTGAGCCCTTTGGG
>JAKFXM010000205.1 GCA_021731385.1 Methanobacteriota archaeon | reverse complement strand
CTATTATCCTAATCTTTATCAATTCTCTACTATCCCCATCTTCTATTCTTTCGCCAAGTTTTGTATCCAAGGTTGCAAAATATGGAATTCCGAGGGAAATTGCATCTGCTAGCAATCTTGTGTCAGTTGGTCCTATTCTGTTCTCTATATCTCTGATTTTCTGGAGATTCCTCACCATATCTTTGGTCTTAGGAGTGATAGTCTCTATGTTATTGTCCTCTATCAAGCCTAGAAATTTATAGATGGCAGATATCCATTCTTTTCTTTCGATGTCTCTTTTGATTATGTATATGACCTCTGCATAAACCGAGAAGGAGATATAGCCTTTATAGACGCCACTCCCAAGTCTTGCGAAGTATCTGCTGGAAAGCCGACTGTTCTCATCCAACTTTATGATGCTGATGAAAGGAGAACAGTCGATAAAGTGTTTTTCTTTAGTTAACATTTTGTAGGATTACAATTCATTCATATCAATAACCTTCTGCCAATGCTGAAGATAAACTATTCCGGCATCCTAAGAAATTTTTTGTATTTTAGAGCTACTTCTAACATCTCTCTTTCAATTTTTAATTCATCCCCGGGGCTTACATCCCTCTTTTTAGATATTAAACCCTTTGCATAATTAGTAGTTTTCCAATAGAAAACTACAAATATCTATTTGGAGTAAGTTCATAAAAAAGGAAATGCTGGCTTACTCCAAACTGTCTAAAAAACCCGGTTTGTTCAGAACGTTTACGGGTCTTACCGTATCTGAGTTTGACGGGCTATTTGCCTCTGTGGAAGGCAAATATCCCGAACATGAAGCAAAAAGGCTTGGAAAAAGAAAACGAATAAACGCAATAGGGCAGGGCAGGCCATTCACGCTTGAACTTAAAGGCCGTCTGCTTATGCTTCTGATCTACTACAAAACGTACATGTCTCTTTCACTTGCAGGCTTTCTTTTTAATCTTGACCAAAGCAACGTCCATAGAAACATAAAACATCTTGAACCATTAGTAAAAATGTGTATACCTCTGCCAAAGAAAGTCTACAAGAAAGCAAAGAGGATAAGCACCATAGAAGAACTTCTTGGGTACTATCCTGAAATGAAGGCTTTCATAGATGCAACAGAGCAAGAGATCCCAAGGCCAAAGAACAAGCGAAGAAGGAGAAGCCATTATTCTGGAAAGAAAAAGAAGCACACGGTAAAGACGCAGATAACGGTGAACAAGAAGGGTTTAATAATCCACAAGACAGGCCATGACAAGGGCAGGAGGCATGACTATGACATCTTCAAAGAGAAGCATCCGAAGATTCCCCCAGACATTGAAAGAAACATGGATCTGGGTTATCAGGGTGTACAGGATGACTTCCCTGACATGATATGATTTCCTTTGGAAATCATAGCTATGAAATTCCTTTGGAATTTCATATAAAATCAAAAATCCCAAGAAAAAAGCAAAGAGGCAAGGAAAGGACAATGGAGGACAAAAAGTTCAATAAAATGCTAAGCAGGGAAAGAGTGGTTGTTGAACATGCGATAGGAAAGATGAAAAAGTTTGGGTTCATGGGTGGAACATTCAGAAATCAGCTCAACAGGTATGATGATATGACATCGATTGTTGGAGGATTAGTGAACTTCAGGACAATGCTGAATGAGGGGTTTGACTTGGGCGAGTTTATCGGCTGAACAGATAAAACGTAACGTATATACTGCCAAATATGTAATAATTACGCAAGAGGTCTATTGATGTTCAGGACCATATTATTGTTGGAGGGGATGAATTTGTTAGCTTAAAAGAAAAAGGTTTTTTCTAGTCCATGCTCTGTAATTTTGATTACAGAGCAGTAAAATTTCCTCTAAAGTAGAATAATTATAATGTTTTGAGGAAATTTTAGTTAAAGTTTTCCTTCGGAAAATTTTCTTGATCTAAAAAATATCAGTCCTTTTCCCTGTTCAATATCCCTCTCCCGGCCATTATTCCGGTTGCAGCTGCCTTTACTATGTCCCTGCTAAGACCCGCACCATCGCCAGCAGCAAACAAATTCTTCACACTGGACTCCATGTTTTTGTCAACAAGAATCTGTGTTGCGTAGAATTTTATCTCGGGCGCATAAAGCAATGTAGAATCGGATGCAACCCCCGGGATTACCTCGTTTAATTTTTCAAGCCCCTCTATTATGTCCATGACAACCCTGTGAGGCAATGCCATTGATATATCCCCTGCAGTAACATCCTTAAGCGTATTCTGGACAGGGTTCTGCAGTATCACATCAGGATGAGAGCGTCTCCCCCTGCGCAAGTCCCCAAGACGCTGGAGTATCGGCTTTCCACCGCCTATTGTTGTCGCTAATTTTGCTATGGACCTTCCATACTTGATTGTATTCTCAACGGGCTCTGTAAGTGTTACATGAACAAGGAAGGCGAAATTCGTATTGTCAGATTTCCTGTTTATCATTGAATGCCCATTCACGCCTACAAAACCATTGTAATTTTCCTTAACCACGAAGCCCTCATGGTTCGTGCAGAATGTCCTGACAAAATCATCATACCTCTTGGTCCTTATATGAAATTTCGGATCCCTGTTTATCTCTATAACGGGGTCCATTATTATCGATGAAACCTCAACCCTCACCCCTACATCTATAGGCCCGAATTTCGCCTTTATCTTATGGTTATCAATAAGGGTATTAATCCATGTGGCGCCAACCCTGCCAGGAGCAGCAATTACATATCTGGAATTTATAACATCCCCGTTTTCCAATTCGACTCCAGTACATGTATTATTTTCGACAACAAGATCCTTTACCTTTGTCTGGAGGAGAAATTCAATACCGTGCTTCTTCAGATACTTTTCAAAATCCCCTATCACCTTTGGGGAATTATCGCTTCCTATATGCTTTTGTGGGATTTCAACGAATTTTATTCCTACTGATGCAGATTTCCTCTTTAAATCCAGAATTCCGTTTTTGGTGCTGCCATAGACCTTCTTTGGCGCGCCGAATTTCATAAAGACCCTGTCAACCTCGTTTATAAGATTCCATGCAAGTTTTTCATCACGCGTGAGAGAAACAAGGTCACCGCCTACATCAGGTCTTAGATTAAGGATTCCATCAGAAAAAGTTCCAGAACCCCCGACACCGCACATTATGTTGCAGGGCCTGCAGTTTGCGCACTTTATAATTTCTTCCATGGGACATTTCCTGTTCTTTATGTCCCTGCCCTCTTCAACAACAAGGATCCTTAGACCCCTATCTAAAAGTTCATAGGCGGCGAACATACCCGCAGGACCTGCGCCGATTATAATTACATCATAAGGGCACTTCGTGTCCTTATCAACCCTCTTAGAACCTGTGCCAGTTGTAGTAGCATCATACCCCTCTTTTTTCATTATCGCGGTTTATATTTATGGAATTTGAGTATAAATCTAAACTTTTGGTATAATAATCGTTCCATCCTTATCCCCCACAGATTCAGTGGAACTATTCAGATAAAGATAACCGGTTATTGCCGCAAACACTGCATCAAGCTCGTCCCTTGTCAGAAATCTCTTCTGCAGGTCGCCAAGCAAACCGGAATTCATCAGTTTCTTCTGCATCTCCACTTCTTTTGAATCATAGAATCCCAAAATCTTCGCAGAAGCTGTCGAAAATACCTCTATGAGTTTGAACTCCGGCTTTCTCAGCTCTTTTGCAAGTTCGCTCCCCCGCCTTGCAAGAACCTCCATTCCTCTGAGAGTTACAGGCAATGCCCCATATTCCCTCAATTTTTCATCACAATGCCTGTTAATTCCGGAGAATGTAAGCGGGGCATCTATCGCAATTATCTCCGGCGAAATTTCATTTAGTTTGTGTATAATTTCAGAATTTGAATGGAGAATTGATGTCCTTACGGTTTTATTTTCACCATTGACCTCAAGTATGCAAAATCCCGTCTCATTCTTTGGATTTCCTGCAAGGTCTATGCCTACGATTTTCATTGCGATCCCTGGACTGCGCCCCTAAAGGTATACCGGTAGTTAAGAAACGGCCTATGTAGAATATATGGGGTGCAATGAAAATAAAGTCTTGAGTCTTCAGTCTTGGATGATTCAGAAGGTTAAAAAAGACGGAATTATGCCGGGAACACGGCATTCATAAATGGAAAAATCCATAGAGGACGTATATAACAAGAAGCGACTCCATTCATCTATCAGGTATTTGCCGCCCATGAGTTTGAAAGGAATTCGATTTTTAAGGGTAGAGTTTCTTAACTTATGGTACACTAACAGGGGGTTCACTCCAAGGATAGGAGTATGATTTAGGGCGATAGAATGTTCATCGGAATTGACGACACTGATTCTCTGAAGGGGATGTGCACTACTCTCAAAGGTAACATAACCCATCAATATCAACAGACAGACCTAAATTCTTATACTGTTTGAATTCTAACAACAAATAGGACGTATTTTGCTTAAGGTGTAACTAAATAGGGTATATTAAAATATAAGAGGATATAATTATTGAGAAGATGACATCCTATGTGAATGTGTTAGAGAAGCTCCACAAGGCAAATGTTGACCAGGAGTTTATAGGGTTAACCCTGCAAAAACTTTTAGAGAGGGAAAGATTCGTGATTCAGGACCATGTTACTGAGTGCCAGAGAGAAATGAAGAAGTTTGAGAAAAGATATGGCATGAACTCTGATGAGTTCATAGATAAATTCAATAAGGGAAAATTAGATGATAGGGATGAGTTTATCAAATGGTTCTCAGTTAAGGACAGTTATGATCGACTAAGAAAACTTCAGCGGGAGTTGGGCAGTTAGCATGTACAGAATAGTAGGATATCTAAACGAGCTTGAATCTCTTATATGTCTTAGCGATATTGTCATAAGATGGGAATTAATTGAGCGAGGAGTAACCCCATTGACCGGTTATCTGAGTGTAAAACTATTTTTGATAGATGGAACTGAATTATTTGTTATTGAATATGCTGTTCTGGATAAGGAAGTTAAGAGGCTGAAATATAAATATCACTGGCAAGACAAGAAAGGAAAGTTGATTGCAAGATGGGACAATATACCTCACCATCCTGAATTAGACACATTTCCAAATCATAAGCATACACCAAAAAGTATTGAAGTATCTGAAGAACTAACCCTGGAGAAGATTTTAGAATTGATCAGAAAAGAATTAAAGAATGTTTATCGGAATTGATGATACAGATTCATTGGATGGGATGTGCACTACCTATCTTGCTGCATTGTTGGTAGAAAAGTTAGGCACTACAAATTATCCTAAATTAATTCGTTTAAATCCAAACATCCCATGGAAAACCCGGGGAAATGGTGCTGTTTCTCTTGAGGTTGATGGAATTTCTGATAAAATTAAAGAAATCGTTTTGGGCTATGTCCGGGAATATGCAAGAATTGATGATGAGAATACAAATCCCGGTGTTGTTTTTCTGGAAAAAATAAACCAAAAAAACAGAAAACTGCTCTTTGGATTCTATAAAAAAACAGTCTCCCGGTTGGTTGAAATTAAAGAAGCTGATAAGATTGCAGAATTGGTCAATGCAGAAACCCATAAGTTCAATAATGGCAGAGGGATTGTTGGTGCGTTGGCTGCAGTCGGGGCTGAACTTTCTGACAAGACATATGAATTAATCGCATACAGGAAACAGGAAAATTATGGAAAAAAGAGGGATATTGATAAAAATTCTGTAATTGAGATGAATAGGATTACATACCCGGAGACATTTGACAATATAGACCCGGAAACGGGTGGAATTCTGATAGCCCCCAGGGGATATGACCCTATAGTCTATGGTATAAGGGGGGAAAACCCGGAAATTCTTAAAAAGGCATGGGGGATGATAAAGCCGTTAGAAGATGTTGAAAGGGTGCAGATATTTGAAACAAACCAGGGAACTGATGCACATCTTAGAAACAAGAAAATTTCTGGATTAAAGACATATGATTGTGTAATCTTGAAAGGTTATGTAAATAGAAATCCGTTTGTAATAGAGGGGGGGCATATCCTGTTCGGTCTCTCTGACGGTACGGGGGAAATAGATTGTGCCGGTTATAGACAAACAGGAAACTTTAGGGATATTATAAAAGGATTGGTGGTTGGTGATAAGGTTATTGTCTATGGTGGTTTGGGAAAATACCCAAATACCTTGAATTTAGAGAAGATTAAAATATTAAGATTGGAGAAATTATTCAAAATAGAACCACCCCTTTGTTGCTCCAAAAGAATGACATCTGCGGGCAGAGAAAAAGGATTCAAGTGCAGAAAATGTGGTAAAAGATTAAGTGATAAATTTGGTATTGCCAAGGAAATTCCAAGAGGTATGAAATTGGGGTTTTATGATGTCCCTCCGAGGGCAAGAAGACACTTGAGTATGCCATTGGTAAGAATGGGAAGGAATGGGGTGTGTAGTGCCTAACAATCTATTTTCTATATATTTCTATTATGGTTTTAGCGCACTTTCAAAATGTTTTTGTTTTATTTTGAAATCTATCTTTTTAAGATTCCCCGATATTACAAATTCCCTCATTGCATCATATGATGCGATTCTGCAAATACTTTCAATATCCGCACCATTGAATTTTTTTCCGTTTTTAGAGAGGGTATCATTCATAATTTTTATTAATAAATTAAAATTAACATCATCTTCAAGGGGTTTACCTTTTGTATGGACATTAAATATCTCTAAAATTTCATTAGAATTTGGATACTGTAACTCAATAAGTATATCAAATCTTCCAGGGCGGAGTAATGCGGGGTCTATAATATCAATCCTATTTGTTGCTGCAAGAACTGTTACACCTCTAAGTTCCTCAAGTCCATCCATTTCAGTGAGTAGTTGGGATAAAATCCTTTCAGTTAATCCGGAATCACCAGATAGTCCTCGTTTTAATGCTATTGCATCAATCTCGTCAAAAAATAGAATACATGGACTTGATTGCTTTGCCTTCTTAAATATCTCCCTAATTCCCCTTTCAGATTCACCAAGAAATTTTGAGATTAATTCGGGGCCCTTTATAGAGATAAAATTTGAGCCAGACTCATTGGCTATTGCCTTGGCAATCAGTGTTTTTCCTGTACCTGGATGACCATACAGTAATATTCCTTTTGGGGATTTGGTCCTAGTATATTCAAAAAGTTCCGGGTATTTCATAGGCCATTCTATAAATTCCTTTAATCTGTTTTTAACCTCTTCCAAGCCGCCGATATCATCCCATCTTACATCCGGAATCTCAACAAAAACCTCCCTTAGTACGGATGGATTAACCTCCCTTAATGCATCCATAAAATCATCCATACAGACTTCAAGGCTCAGGAGCATTTCGGTAGGAATATATTCCTCAATTTCAATCTTTGGTAAAATCTTCCTTATACATGCCATTGCTGCTTCTCTACATAGAGCAGAAAGATCCGCACCAACAAAGCCATGAGTTATGTCTGCAATCTTGTCTAAGGAAACATTCTTTGCGAGTGGCATTCCCCTTGTATATATGTTTAGAATTTCAAGCCTTGAATTACGATCAGGGATACTTATGCAAAGTTCCCTGTCAAATCTCCCGGGTCTTCGCAAAGCAGGATCTAATACATTTGGTATGTTTGTCGCACCGATTACAATAACCTTCCCTCTTGATTCTAAACCATCCATTAATGCAAGGAGTTGTCCAACAACCCTCTTCTCAACCTGTTTTTCTTCAGAAATCCCTTCCCTCTTTGGAGCAATAGCATCAATCTCGTCTATGAAGATTATACTTGGTGTATTCTTATCTGCTGAAGCAAAAACCTCTCTAAGACGGGCCTCACTCTCACCATAGAATTTGTGCATAATCTCGGGACCATTGATATGAATAAAATATGTGTTTGTTTCATTAGCCACCGCCTTGGCAATTAATGTTTTACCACAACCTGGCGGACCATGTAAAAGGACACCCTTCGGGGCTTCTATCCCGAGTTTTTCAAATAATTCCGGGTGCTTTAGGGGCAGTTCTATCATCTCCCTAATCTTCTTTATCTCTTTACCCAAACCACCAATGTCTTCATAGGTTATCTTAACACCAACCCTTTCCGTGGTTTTGGTATCCTTTAGATTGATAACGGTGTTTAGATCTATCAATACCGGTATATCTGCCGGCTTAGTCTCTGATACAATAAATTCTCTTGGCTGAGTACCAATAAATGTTGTACGAATTCTGTCGCCCTTCACCAATGGAAGCCCTTCCAATAGTTTTCCAATATACCTGGAGGGTATTTCACCCCTTATTGATGTCACTGGAGTTAGAACAACCCTCTCTGCAATTTTCACCACCTTTGCCTTTTCAACACCAACTACTTCATCTAATCCAATCTGGGCATTATTTCTTGTTATTCCGTCAATCTTTATCATCCCCTTTTTCCTGTCCTCTATGAATGTCGGCATGAGCTTAGCAACCGTAATTTTCTTTCCATGAATTTCAATTATATCCCCTATTTCTGCAGAAATATTCTTCATATCATCTGGATCAATCCTTGCTATCCCCCTGCCAACATCCCTTAGTGATGCTTCAGATACAATGAGATTCAATTTCATTTTACCTTAATTGTTAATTTTTGATCTATTATTATTGGTATTTTTTCTCGCCCTCTTTTCTCAAAATCTATTATTCCATACCTTTTTAGGAGTGCTAAATCCCTAGAAACATGCTCTATTCTTCTATCTAATCGCTTAGAAATAACACTAATACAATCCTTTCCATTAATTTCTTTAAGCAGTCTTATTCTTTCTTCACTAAGAATTTTTGAGATTGATTTTGACTCAATATTAATTCCTCTTTGATCCTCTTTTTTCTTATCTATGATATCCTCTATAGTTCCAAATCTTATGCCAATCTCTATATTTCTTACCATCTAATTTATTCTTTTTATTTTTGAATTATTTTCATCAGTTTCAACTCTAATACCCCATTCTTATAGGTTGATTTTATTGTTTTTGGGTCTACTGTAGAGGGAAGTAATACCTCTTTATTGTATTTTCTATTAGTTGACTCTGCCGTAATTATAAGTATATCCCCCCTTACCTCGGTTTTTATTTCCCCTTCTGAAACACCCGGAATTTCTGCTACTATGTTGATGTGGTCTTTTTCATCAAAAACATCTATTATAGGTTCTCTCCTATCCCCTATAATTATGCCTTTCTCGGTTTCCCTGATATTTCCGAAGCCTTCTATTCTTGGTTTTGTCCCTATGCCTGCTTTTATCGTGAATCCGTAGATCCCACGAATACCTGTCTTCTCTAATCCCTTAATCTCACCTGTGCGTGAAATTTCACTTGTGTCTTTTTCCATCATCTGAGAAATAAGGCCTATAAAACCACCCAATCCCTTGAATAGTCCCCCAGTAGTTTCTTCTGGTTTTATAAACATATTTGCCGTATCCTTTCTTATTTCTGAAATCCTATGGCAATTTATACAATCAAATTTTTTCTTGTCATATTCCTCACAGGATAGTAATTTCTCTACCTCATTCATTAGCTCTTGGGCCTTTTCTGCCTTTTCATCATATGTTCTTGCACTGTTTATATAATCTGTTATCTGCCTAATCCTTTTCTCCTCATCCAGGAATCTCTGACATTTTATCGTTGGTTCATCCATAATTATTACCTTGTTAAGGTAAGTATTTAAATTTCTTTTATCGATATTTGATAAAAATTTTATTTAGATAATACAAGAAAAAATACTTACATGGATTGGAATAGAATATCGGGGGTATGGTTCTTGATTACAATTCTAATCTCAATAATCGTATTTGTGAATGGTATTACTCTAAACCTTTTATTCTTTATTCAGATATTGATTTTAATTGGCATCCTGATAGATAGATTAGGGAATAAGACGATAGCAGAGAATATAGACAAAACTCAAAGCAGTATATATGATTTCTGGCTAAGAACAAGGGATATAAAACCAGACATAAGGATTAGAAAAACGCTTCTTGATAAGTTGTAGGTTATCTTAAACCATTGATAATTTCCTTGTTAATTTTTGCCCACCCACCCCCGCCATCTTTTTCTAGGATAGCCAATCTATCTTTGATGTCATCAATAGAACCATTATACTCCTTGAATCTCTTATCAATTATTGATCTTATGCCCTTGCTTTCCAATATATTTATTCTATCCCTGATATCATTAATCGCTGATTGTTGCTCATCAAGCCTATGCTTGATTACGGATATCATCTCATTTAAGAAATCATTCAACTCTATGGATTCTTCATTTGCCATATCTACTTACTGCTTGCAAGTGTATATATTTCCTTCAATGCAACAACTATTGCAGCGGGTGCTACAAGGACCACAATATTATTTAACACCACCTGAAGTAGATTTCCTACCAACGGAAGAATACTTATATTAGCACCACCCGCTACAATCAATGCTATTGCAGAGATTAGAAAAGGGGTGGTTTCCTTAACCGTAATATTCAATAGACCAACTATAAGCCCCAGTATCAATAGTACTAAAACTGCTACTCCTCCAGTAATATTTGCAAGTCCACCTATTATTGCTATCCCTATACCAGCAATAAACGCATAACCTCCAATTCTTTGATCTATTTTCATTTTATTTTAACGCCCCCTGCATTGGAGGCTTGTTTATAGAATTAATCCAATTGACATAAATACATTTTTTATCAGAATTCGATAAAAAGATTTGCTTTGCAAATCTTAACTCGTATACTTTCGTATACGATAAAAGCAAACAGAAAATCACACCCTCATAATCTCAAGATGCATATCCCATATATCCGCTTTCTTATCATATTTCAATTCTTTAATCTCCGGCACATACTGTATCTCTGACGATTGCGAAAGAATCATTGCAAGCAACGGGCATGGCCTTATATGCCTTAATTTCTTTTCAAGATGTAGATCAGCAAAAACAGGTGAGCCAAACAACCCATGAGTATGTAATTGAACTGTATTATCTGTCATCTTAACAACTATCTTTTTCACCATGCCCTCATCTGTATAGAACTTGCACAGATGGACTATGCGTTCATATGGATCTCTTGATAATGTAGGTTTAAATCCGTATCTTTTAAGATATTTAATCATGTGCTTACCAATCCTGGCAAGTGTAGAATATCCCTCATGTGAACTTACCTTTTCATCAAGTGTCTTGGAAATGCCATAAAGCAGGGCATGTAACAGTTTATTCTCTACAATTGAATCCTTATAGTTCTTTGACTCAAAGATAAAATCTGCCATTTTATAATCTCATTAATACAAAAACCATGGTGGATATTATTTACATTATTTGGTATAAATATAAATCAGAATTAATATAAATCAGAATTCTTAAAAGGATAAGGACTTAAAGATTACACTGGAAGAATTTGTGGGTATAGTAACAGACATTAATTTCCGGGCATCAAACTTAAGTTTAATTCGACACCGACGGTGTCGAAGCTTCGATTCGAGACCAAATGTCTCGAAATTTCGACGGCTCTGCCGTCGAATCGAGGGCAACGCCCTTGAATTAAAGAATCACTCCAAAAATTCTCGTAGATATTCCTGCAATGTCCAAAAATTTGACAATTCCTTATTCAGCAGATATCTGCCCTTTTCAGTAAGTTTATATAACTTTCTCTTCTTCCCTTCAGATTTCATTTCC
>JAKFXM010000188.1 GCA_021731385.1 Methanobacteriota archaeon | reverse complement strand
ATTCAGAGTCATATTTCAAAAAGCAGAATATTTTTTTGTATTTGTGGGCATTTAAATAATTTTCCAACCTTTTGGCAGTTACTTCTATATACCTCCTCTTTATCTCCGGGTTTTCCATCCTCTCGTCCCAGTCATAGGCATCAAATGGATACATGTCCTCAAACTCTCTTGGGATTACACCGGCATTGCTTATCATCACCTGATGAATTTTATTGTAGAAATTCAGGTTTTTTAATTTTCCTACTATCCCTCTATGTGTCCTTGATTCTGAATATGGTTTTTCATAAGAACATGGAAGAAATAAAAGAATCCCCTTATCCTGTGGTGGTTTATACCATCTAACCAAATAGTCCTGCCAAACCTCGAAGTGCGGATGCGTGAGAAATTCCTCCCCTACACCGTTCAAATTTGCCCTTAGGTTTTTTGGAAATTTCGGAATAAATCTGAATGTCTCGGGGTCAAGTTCAATCTTTGGGTTATCCTTAAATTTTTCCGTGACTTTGTAAAATTCCTCCCTGCTCAGGAAATTCCACTCACCGCGAAGCCACATTTTGAACAGATCAGAATTGCTATGGGGCAGAAGATTTATAAGGACTATTGAATCTGAATATCTCAGGGCGTATTCAACAGAATCATTGAGGCTTTTCTTGGTGTCATCCACAAATGGTGGATTAACCAGAAGATATGTCCTTAATTTGCAGCCATGAGAATGCAAAATTCCTGCAGCATTTTCATAATCTCTCAGACAAAAACCCTTATTGATCTTGTCAAGAATATGGTTATCTGCAACCTCCAATCCAACAGCGACAGTAAGATTTATGCCATTAAATTCCTTTAATTTCCCGGCAGTTATAAATTCAGGACGGGATTCTATTGTTAATTCCTTTATACTGCTCTCCTTGCATCTTTCTATGAAATATTGTTTTGATTCCCCCGGAATCTGTTTTTCATCAAGAAAACTCCCGGAGCCGAAAACCTTTACATGCGTTGTTTTATTATCTAAATTTTCCCTGAAAAACGAATCAAATTCCTCTCTGAGACTCTCAACAGTTGATTCTTTACTATAAAATTTCCCGTAGCCGCAAAATAAACATCCACCCCATGCACATTTTCCAGATTTCAGAAAAAATATCCTTTCAGACATTCAAAACAAAACCTATTCAAATACCCCCCTCTCTTTATCCCTTATCCTTCTAAGTATAAGGGCAACCCTGCCCTTATCAACCCTAATTTTACTCATCTACTCACCTGTTCCTCCCTTATCCTTCTGAGTATAAGGGCAACCCTGCCCTTATCAACCCTAATTTTACTCATCTACTCACCTGTTCCTCCCTTATCCTTCTGAGTTCCTCCCTTATCCTCTCCACCCTTCTTTCCTCTTCAATGTCTTTAATTTTTTTCAATGCGTCTTTTGTCAGTTCTATGTCCACCCCACCCAAAAATCTGGGGCGAATTTCAACCAAACCCTTTTTCATTAATTCGTTTGCCCACTCATTAATTACACCCTCGCTTATGTTAAGTTCTTTTGCTGCATTCTTTAATCTAACCCTCTTATCTCTCTGTACAATTTTCAGGAGGTCATCAGATGTCATAGGTCCTGCCTTTTCTGGTAGTTCTTCAACCCCTGAAACCTCGGGAGTAACCCCTGTCTCAACATGTTTGGCAGTTTCTACAGGAATTTCATACCCTTCCAACCCCTCTTTCCCAACCTCGGCTTTTTTCATAGGGACAAGGTCTTCAAATTTGTGCTTTTCTCTTGTTGGAACCGAAAACTCTTCTGGTTTTTCAGGCGGCTTTATCAGCCCACCCCCATCTGCTCTCGGATCTAAACTCTGGGGCGGAATCCCGGATAAAATTTCTAATTCCCCTGTTTTTTTTCTTAAAGCTATCTGACTGTCTTTTAATATGTCTTCCATCTCTTTTATTTTTTTACTTAGATCCTTTTCCTTTTTTATAAAATCTTCCTCAGTTTTCTTTAGACCGATTTCTTTCTTGGATATCCTCTCATCCTCCAATTTCACTTCGTTCCCCCCAATATTCAAATTCTTCTCTCTGGCCGTTAAATCCTCCTCCCTTTGTGACAATTCATCAATCTTCTCTTTTATTGCTTTCTCTTTTTCCAATAATCTTCCCTGAATTTCATTCTCTTTCCCTATTAACTCCTTATCGCGTGTTTCAATATCCCGAATCTCCTTCTCCATGAGAAGCAGATTCTCTTCTTTTGCCTTTATCTCGGTCTCCCTTTTTATAAGGACATCTTCCCTTCCCCTTATCATATTCTCCCTCTCACTTAATATTCCCTCTTTTTTTTTCAAATCCGCCTCTCTTCCAACAAGGTCTTCCTCTATCCTCTTGAGTCGTTTTTCATCAGCTATAACAGCACCTTCCCTTACCTTCAAATCATCAAGCTTTTGTTTTACATCCCTTTCCCTGGCAAAAAATAGCTCAATCTCATCTTCTTCCTCTCTTAATTTTGCATCTTTCCTTTTTAACTCTTCCTCTTTTTTCTGTAATTCTTCCTCCTCCATCTTCAACTTTTCCTCAAGTTTATTAATATTCTTTTTATTCATATCTACTCTCTAATCTTTATTTGTATTACTTGAATTTATATATTCAAGAAGATTTTGCTACCCGATCGAGCCAAAGGCCCGATGGGCCCGAATTGGGCTCTGCCCAATTTGGCCCAAAAACTGCAAAGCAGTTTTTCGGGCCCAAAAATTTGCAATGCAAATTTTTCGGGACGCAAAATCTTAACTGCTATGTAATTTTGATTACATAGCATCAAGAAACCCTGTAAAGGCTTCTTGCAATTTTTACCATCTCCTTTGCCTTTATCTCACCGATTCCCTCAACCTCCACCAGTTCTTTTTCAGTTGCATTTACAATCCCCCTTACACTGCCGAAATGTTCAAGGAGCCTTTTTGCAAGCACCGCCGAGATGCTGGGGAATGATTCTATTACATACCTCTGCCTTTCCTCTGTTGAAAACGGTTTTCTCTCCCCCCTGAGTGCAATTTCCCTCTTCTCATCTATCTGCTCTCTCTTTGCAATCATATAAAGAAAGAGAGCGGTATCCTCCTCATCCCTGCTTGGAATTATTGAAATTCCGAAATCTATCGCAAGTGATGCTAAAGCACCCCTTATTGCATTCGGGTGTATGTCCCTAAGGGAATACATGCTCTCCTCACCCTCTATTATCATTACGGGAATTTTAAAACTCCTTGAAAGATTGCTTGCCTGCTCCAGCAGTCTTTTATCAATTATTGACTGTACGAAATCGGAAACGATTTTCCTTTCAACGCCAACCCTATCACTTAGGATAAAATCTCCAACCTCTAACTGCTTTATCTCAACCCTAACCTTTTCACTTAGTATCCTCAGAATTTCCGGATTTCTCTCCCGTACATCAGCAAATATTTTTATCTCCTTTGTATCAGAACCTTTATGCCCCCGACCATGAATTACCTCAATTTCATCATTATCTAAATTGCTTGCATTATATCTTACCAAACTTTGTTGCCCCCCACATTCTTCAAATCTCCCGCGCATTTTTCTCATAATATCGCCCATTTTCCTTTCCTTATGAACAGACGCCCAGTAATAGCCCTCATCCCTTGTGTTCTTTGCCATTAAAACAACAACCCTTCCTGCAGAACTTCTTCCTGTCCTGCCCCTTCTCTGTATTGTCCTTATTTCCGAGGGAATTGGTTCGTAAAATATAACCAAATCCACTTTTGGTATGTCAAGACCTTCTTCCGCCACTGATGTGCAGGTTAGGACATTATACTTTCCTTCCCTAAAATTTTCTAATGTTTTTATCTGTTCTTTCTGCGTCATCCCTTTCTTCCCGCCTTTTTGTGCCTGCCCAATGAACTCATGAGCAAGTATATCGTTTTCATTTAATCTCTCCATTATCTTCTCAACAGAATCCCTATACTGCGTAAATATCAAAATCTTCTCATCATTGTGTTTCTTCACCAAATTTACAACTTCATCGAGTTTTGGATGATCTACCCTAAGGACATTTAAATCATGCACAATCTTTACAAGATTTTTCATCCTTTCATCAGAGAATAATTTTTTTACAGCCATTGATTTCTGTTTTTGAAGCCTTTCAAGATAACTGTTCAGTGAGGAAATTCCCTGCGTTTCCAGAAGTTCAAGTGCATGATTTATCTTTATAGCGCCCGCAACAATTGATGCAGGAACGAAAGAGTCCATACCCGAGGTAATTTCCTTTCTTATCTCGCCCTGAATCTGAAGCAGAATTCTCTTATTTATTTTATCCCGACTGGCACTCTTTAGGTATTCCCTGTTTTTTAATTCCGAAATTTCTTCTTTTAGAATTTCTTCAATCATGGATTTTACCTTTTTGAATTCCTCAGGGAGTTCTACCTTGATCCACTCCACATTAACTTCCTGTATGTAAGGCTTTACATCCACATCATGTTCTGTTTTTACTTCTACCTGCGCGATAAATAAATTCCTGCATATCTCTTTAACAGTTTCATCATCACTGCTTGGTGATGCAGTCAGACCGAGAATTAGCGGGTTTTTTGCCATCTTCATATATCTCTGTGAGATATAAACATAGGAATAATTCCCAAGGGCACGATGGCATTCATCAAAGACTATAAGAACACTATCACTCAAATCCAACCCTCTCATTATATCATTCTCTATCGTCTGCGGGGTTGCAAAGATTATCCTGTTGTTTTTCCATAATTCTGACCTTTTTGAAATTGCATCCATCCCTGTAAGGACTACCATATTTGAAACATCTATGATTCTTTCAAATGTCTTATGGTGTTGAACTGCCAATGGCCTTGTTGGTGCTAAAAAAAGCACCTTTGAGTCAGGAAAATTATGAAGCCTGTGTGCAGAAACCATTGCAGCTATCAGTGTCTTTCCAAGCCCCGTTGGCAATACAACAAGGGTGTTTGCATCAATCGCCCTTGCTACTATTGCCTCCTGATATCTCCTGAGGTTTACTGTGTCTTGTTTTATCAATGGATGGGTTACGAACATTCTACAACAAATTTGCGAGTCTTTTTATATCCTTATTTGCAACATGAGTGTATATCTGGGTTGTTTGAAGATTTTTATGACCCAATAATTGCTGGATATATCTTATATCCGCTCCTCCCTCGAGTAAGTGTGTTGCGAAAGAGTGTCTTAGTGTGTGCGGGGTAACTCTTTTAATTATTCCTGCTTTTTTTGCAGTATGCAGCGCTATTAATTGAATTGTTCTTTTGTTATATCTACTGCCCCTCTCCGATATTAAAATCAGCCCATCGTTATCTGTCTTATTGGCTATAAGCATATCCCTTAATTTTTCATGCAAAAATACAACTCTTTCCCTGTTTCCTTTAGCGGTTTTAATATGAATCAAACCGCGATCAAAATCGGTATCACTCCATTTCAGATTTGTAATTTCACTCAATCTTAAACCTGCATAGTAAAGAAGCATTAGCACGAGTTTATGCTTTATGTTTTTTGTGTTTTCAATCATCCTGATTATTTCTTCCTTACTCAAAACAACAGGAAGTTTTAATCCCTTTTTGGCAAGAGGAATTTTCTCATCAAACTTTTCATCCAGAACATTTTCATGGAAAAACTTCAGTGCAAAATAAACACTGCGCATTGTTGAATTGCTATTGTTTGAATAAGAAAGCAGAAAATCTCTTGCAGTTTTTCCTGATTTTAGAAAGTCTTTAACAATATTCAGGTAAGCCTTTCCTGTCTGGAAGGAATATTTCCTGAGTTTTATCTCTTCAATGAGTTTTCCAATTAGCCCATATCTTTCTGAAGGAGAAAGTTTGCTTAAATCTACGGCCACATATATTACTATACTACGGGGTTTAAATACTTCGCTTTTTATTGAGAAATTAGATGTTTTAGTAGTAATATCTCGCTAAATAGGAGTAGACACGCAATTGAGGTTTTGCCCTTCGGGTTGCTCACTCCGTTCGCAATTCTCAATCGCCCTAACCCTCGCTTCGTTTAAACTTCAAAACAAAAAACCAGAAAAAATCTAATCGCTTCGCGACTTAATCTAACCTTGTTTAAACGAAATTCTCTTATGAGAACTACGCTCGGGGCGATTGAGAACAAGACCTCAACTCACTCGCTTCGCTCGTGCCACGTTGCACTCTCACTCCGCTTCGCTCCGTTCGGGGCGTGTTACAACAGTTAAGCGATTCGCTCCTTGCAGTCGCTCATCTAAATTGCTCGCTTCGCTCGCAACTTCGCTTAACCAATTCGTTATATGAAATCGTTCTCGGCATTTTTCAAGGAAGTATAATGCAAAGATGCAGTATAAAAGTATAAATACTTAAAATAATCATTAACCAAAAACTACTATGAACAAAAAATTATTTATCTTGTTATTAATTATTGTGGCAGTCCTGTTGATTTCAGGTTGCGTAAAAAAAGAGAGAGAAAAACCCTCTGAACCTGCTCCAGCCACCGTCCCTGCTTCTACTCCAAGCAATGGGGAAAATGGGCAAACACCGTCTGTTTCCACGCCTACTCCAACCCTTCCTTTTACTCTTGATCCTGGTGATTACGATTTTTCTTTGATACATGACGGACTGGAAAGAATCTATAAGGTTCACGTCCCGCCGAATTATGATAAGAACACCAAGACCGCCGTTGTAATTTACATTCACGGAGGAGGAGGCAGCAGCGCGGGGTCCAAAAACGACGGTCTCTATACCTATTCAGACAAATATGGCTTTATACTATTAAGCCCCGCCGGAACAGGTGTTTCGAAGGACAGACTGCTTGTCTGGAACTATGGACCTTATTTAATAAACGGAAGTATTCAAAATCGGCCCAATTATGCTACAGAACATAACATTGACGATATTGGGTTTCTCTCAAAAATGATTGATAATGTTAAAAACAAGTTCAGCATTGATGAAAACAGTATTTATGCAACAGGTCTCTCTCAAGGTGGAATGATGTCTTACCGCTTAGCCTGCGAGTTATCTGATAAAATTGCCGCAATCGCGCCAGTAGCCCCGCCAGCGGCACCAATGAACTGTAATCCATCAAGACCTGTCCCTATTATGCATATTCACGGGACAGCCGACCCTTGTGCTCCTTTTAATGGAGGAATGAGCGGGGGTTGTCTGGGTACTGAGAAAGAATTATTTCAATCGGCTCAAGAAATGGTGAATAGATGGCTAAGTATAGACAACTGCCTATCTGAATCGTCTATTTTATACCAGAAAGGGAATGCGGCTTGCATAAGCTACAACAAATGCGGAGGGAGTTCTGAGGTAGAATTCTGCACTGTTGAAGGTATGGGCCATACCTATCCGAGCGGCTGGCAGTATTTACCAGCGAATAGAATAGGTCCAGTTTCACATGATATATCTTTCGACCAGATTTGGGAATTTTTCAAAAAGCATCCGATGAAATAATGACCTAAAAAATGCCTGCGCTTTCGACTTCATATAACACGGGCTATACGGCTTCACTTCGTTCTCCCAAATCGGATATCGCCGACTTCGTATAGCCCGATAACGTCAGACTGTGTGAGAAGTAGTTACATAAACTTGTTTGATGGTGTTTGAATAGTCCATAGTTCTGTGCACATAATATTTTCCCTCCTTGACCGGTGAGGTTTTATTCATTGCTCCCACTGCCTCAATTAGCTTATCCATTCCAATGATATTAATCACTCTCTTGATGTTATATGTGAGCACAGTTAAACTGAGTTCTGCACCTACTTTATCCATTCCCTTCATTAGCGTATATCCCTGGTTGAAGGCTCTTTTCATAGTTCCAAATGGGTGTTCTGATAGCCACTGTCGTTTTCTTACCATCTCTTTGTTATCTTGAACCCTTTTGTGCATATCCTCCAGTATCTCTTCATGCTCCCAGCGATAAATGATGCGGCCTCTTTTGTTCCTTGTGCATTTATGCATAAACTCGCATCCAACACAGTCTTTGTTTTTGTAGATCCTCATCATCTTTCCATGATGCTTGGCTGTATTTCTATAGTTTAATTCAGAACCACCCGGACAGAGATAAACCTCTCTTTTTGCGTCGTATGTAAATTTGTCCTTATAGAATTCCGGCTTGGGGACATCTATTTTTTTGGAGACGGTACTGTTTGGTTTTGGGATATAGGGTATGATGTTGTTATCAACACATTCTTTTATTTCCTGTGAATCATAATAGCCTTTGTCTGCTAATGCCTTCAGTTCGTCCACATCCAGAATCTCTTTAGCTCGCTTGGCCATCTTACCTAACTGTTTGTTGTCTTTAACCTCATTTGTGACTTCGTGATCGAGTATGAGTTTATGTTTATCATCCACTGTAACCTGCACGTTATAGCAGACCTCTATTCTCTGGTTGTTTACCATCGCACGACTATCCGGGTCGGTTAAGGATATCTGGCTTTCTCCGCTCGCGTCAAGCTTCTTCAAGAGATTCTTATATTCTCCTTTACGGTCTTTGAGCATGTCGATCTTTGTATTCAGTTCTTCAGCACTAACCTTACTGACGTTGGCTTCTTTTTTATCATTATTCTCTAACTCAGAGAGATATTCATTTATTCTCGCCTCTATCTCCCTGATCCGCTTGCTGAGTTTTACCTCATTGAAATTTCTCTTCTTGGAGTTGCATGCCTTGAATTTGCTGCCGTCGATCGACACAAGCTCCCCTCCGAACAACTCAAGTTTCTTGCATAGGAGAGTGAACTGCTTACACACCTGTTTTATAGCGGATTTATTATCCTTTCTGAAATCTGCTATGGTCTTGAAGTCGGGCTTCAGTTTCTTGAGAAGCCATATCACCTCCACATTCTTATATGCCTCTTTCTCTAAACGGCGGCTGGAACGGACTTGGTTCAGGTAGCCGTAGATGTAGAGCTTCAGCATATCCCATGGGTTGTAAGGCGGGCGGCCAGTAGGTTTTAGGTCAGAGTGCGTGAACTCAAGTTTTTTCAGATCCAGGCTCTCAACGAAAGCATCTATAAACCTCACAGGATTATCCTCTTCTATGTAGTCATCTATAACCTCCGGAAACAGGATCACCTGTTTCCTGTCAACTCCTCGGATGTATGTCATTTTCATCTATTCTATTTTTGTTTTGTTATCGTGATTTTTTTAATCGCCTTAACATCATCTTATTCTTATCGATAATGATCCACTCAAACTCCTCGCTTTTTTCAAACCCTATTGCCCGGGCAATTGCCATCGGGAAGTTCACATACCATTGCTTACTATTTTTCCTCTCGATCAGTTGTATCCTTGTTTTGCAGCCCATTTTACATAGTTATATAACTATGTTAGTAATGGGATTTCAAGAATAAAAAGCTGCAAAAAACAGGATTTTAAGAACCAAACACAATAGTTAAAGAGGGGTTTTCACACAGTCTGACGTTATCGGAAATTGGGCTTTTCTTAGAGAACTTGGAAATCTTTTATGCGGTAGCGTAACAATTTTTGCTGACCTTCCAAATTTCCACCCATATACAAATTTATCTCCTCTCCAGCCTCAAAATCTTCCCAACCTCCCCGCCAATTTTATTTTTGAATAATTTTTCTATTTTCTTCAAAATATCATCATCAAATCTTCCATGGGTTTTTATAGTATCCATGAGAAAATCCACTATTTTATCACTTTCTTCTCCTATCTTTGATTTGTCTTTTAATATAACATCCTTCATTCCATCAATTCTTTTCCCGTAATCATTCATTTCCTCCGGAAAAATTCCAGAATAAAGCCCAAGTTCCTGTTCCTCATAGCCCTGAAAGAAATGGGCAAGAATACTTTCTTCCGGGGGCATGATTCGTTTTTCCCTTTTTGGAATTTTATCACCGAATAAATCTGGCTTGTCATCAAACCTGTATTTCATTATCTCTCTTCCATCTAAACTTTTTACAACCACCCCCTCGAAAACATCAGGAATTTTTTGCATGGCATTATTCAAGTCGTTAATATCTTCAAACACCCCTTCCACAGGAATTATGCCAAGATTGTATTTTTTGCACATTCCTTCCAGATCTTCGAATCCAAGAAATCTATCTCCTTCACTTTTTTCGAGATCCATTATGTCAAACACAAAATATCCAATCTCATCAAAATCATATTTTTCCTTGAAATAGTCGGAATGGACATTTGCGAGGCTTTTTCTACCCACAACTTCTATACATAGAATCTTTTTTGGATTCTCTTTAAAGAATTTCATGAACAAATCTGAAAAATGTTCTCTTAGAAGAAAGGTTGTTTTTGCACAGACATATCCTCCCCTCAGGACTGCTATGAAATTTTCAAGTTTTGGTATATAACTCAGGCGTACATTATACCCATGAATCTTTACCTGGGCAATCATTTTGCCCTCAATTTTTGGCAGGTGCAGGAGTTTAGGATATGGTGGAATTTCAACATCAAGGATCTTTACCCTGCCATTGGTGCTCAGGATTTCGCCATCTATTCCCCCAATTCTATAGCCGTCAGAATTTACAATCAGGTTCATTTTTCAATCGTATATCTCAGAACAACAACATCCTCCAATTTCTCCAAGCCAAGAAATTCCAGATTCAGGATTTTATCAGCCCTAAATCCATCCCCATCTGCAAGAGTCGGAGCAGTCTTCCCACCGAAGATTTTCGGCGCAATTGCAACATAAATTTCATCTACAAGTCTTTCCCTAAGAAGTTCGAAATTTATCGTCCCGCCGCCCTCGACCATAAGTTTTCTGACGCCTTTCTCATGGAGAATCTCCATCATCCTGTGCAGATTTACCTTAGTTTCACCAAGAACATAGACCTCTGACTTTTTTCTCAATTTCCCTGCCTTTCTCTTGTCTGACTTTTCAGTGGTGAAAATAATCTTCTCAGCATTTCCATAATCAAGAAAATCTGAACTCAGTTTCATCCTGTTCAGATTTCCTACAGCAATTTTTATCGGATTTTCCGGCAATCCTTTCTTTAGTCTTTCCTTTCTCAGTTTTTCGGATTTGACGGTTAATTTCGGGTCATCTCCAACAACAGTATTCATGCCGACAAGAATTGCATCGGACTCTGCGCGTAGTTTATCAACCCTCTCCCTGTCCAATTCGTTTGAAATTTTTATCTGTCTTCTTTCAACGGTTGAGATTTTCCCGTCAGCAGATACCGCACAATTTATAAACACAAATGGTTTTTTCATATTTGGTTAAAAGCAATGTTTTTTAAAAGTACAGCTGAAGCATTTGGCACACTTTTGCGACTCTGGAACCTCCCCGCCAAGCATCCTCCCGAAATGCTCACGCATAATTTCTGCCTTATTCAAAAATTCTGCCTTCCGATTTTTAGTTATTGGGATTTCATCACTCGCTCCTGAATTATGCACTATCTGCCCGAATGTTGTGAATGGCTTTAAAACAGAGAATTTTTCAGAGGAGTCAATAAGATGCGCATAGCCAAAGACCTGCAAAAAGTATATTTCATTCATCCTGCGCTTTTTGTCAATTATAAGAATTTTTCGCCTGTCACTTTCCGAGAGATAGGAACTACCATAGACATAAAGCGTATCAATCCTGCCAGAGATATTCTTCATGGCATCAAAAAGCGACACTTCCTGAAACAGCATCACATAAGGCTCTCCTTCCTTTGCCTCAGGCTTTTCAGCATGCAGTTCGTCTTCCCTCTCTTCATAGACTTTATGCTCTTCCGAGCCGATTCTGAAAAGTGTTTTTAGATGTGGCGGGACTATTCCAAGAACCCGCTGAAAGTAGAACTGCTTCGGACAGAATTCGTAGGTTATCACATCCGAGACGCAGATTTTTGGGTGCATTTTGTTTGATGGATATTATAT
>JAKFXM010000193.1 GCA_021731385.1 Methanobacteriota archaeon | reverse complement strand
CCCCGCCATGAATCAGGGGCTCTATCCTTATGCCTTTTCTTATATAGAGTGCGCCAACGCCCTTTGGCCCATATAGCTTATGACCGGAAATTGACAGCAGGTCAATATTAGATTTTTCAACATCAATTGGAATTTTTCCAAAAGTCTGCACAGCATCTGTGTGGAATGGAATTTCATGCCCTCCTGCAATCTTCCCAATCTCAGAAATTGGCTCAATGGTTCCGATTTCATTATTGGCGTGCATTACAGAGATTAAACAGGTTTTTTCTGTAATAGAATTCTCGATATCAGACGGATTCACAATTCCGTATTTATCAACCGGGATGTAGGTTATGTCAAATCCATTCTCCCCTAAATACTTACAGGGATTAAGGACTGCATGATGCTCTATGCTGCTTGTTATTATATGATTCCCTTTTTCTCTGTTTGCGAATGCAATGCCCTTAATCGCCAGATTATCAGATTCAGTACCGCTTGAAGTAAAAATAATTTCATCAGGATTTGCATTCAGGGATTCCGCAACAATTATCCTTGAATCTTCAAGTGCCTTCTTTGCCTCTCTCCCGAATGAATGTATGGAAGAGGCATTTCCAAATTTATCCGTAAAATAGGGAAGCATTGCCTTGACAACCTCCTTATCAACCGGAGTTGTTGCCGCATGATCCATGTAGATGCGTTTCATTCTATATACTTCAGTTTAGAACACAAGTTCCATCTATCCCCATTCTCATTATACGGGTATTGCTATTGGTTTTATTCCGACTAATGCAGCTGTTTTGCCCTTTTCTTTTATATATACCGGGAAGAACTGTGCGCCATCTGGAATATTGTCCAATTTCTCGGGGTGTTTCAATATATCCCTGATATGCATAAAGGTTATCTCCATTCCTATATCGACCTGTTTTTGCTCATTCTTCTTCAATTTCATCATAACCACACTCCTTAAGATATTTCCTCCAATTTTTTATTATATCCTCCTTAGCATAGTTGAATACCTCATTAAGCATTTTTCCATGCATCCATAGTTTTTCCTTCTTTCTGTTCTTATGAATTAAATCCCTATGTGGTGTTCCATGTGCATAATTATATCTCACTACTGGATTCCATCCTGCATCATTCACCTCAAGTTGAATAGTAAAGTCAATAATCTCTGCCCCGTCTTTCTCCATTCGAACCCTTACACGAATCTTATCCCAGATATACCACTCTATCCACTCCCTTTTGGTTACCATTGATTATATATAGATTTCAGAGATAAAAGTTTATTGCAAAACGATCATGATTTTTACTTATAAACTTCTATAACAGAACCTGTTTCAACTTTACAGTCTGGTAAACATAGCTATAGAATTCTTTCTGCTACATATTCTGGTTTTAAAAGAGGTCTGCCTAATCTTTCACATGCTCTTTGAGGTTGTAATTGATAATACATCTTGGTATCTATACTACCTGGACAAATGGCATATACCCTAATACCATTTTTTCTAACTTCATGAGCAAGTGATTCTGTTAATCCAATTACACCAAATTTAGAGGCACAGTAAGCAGAAAATTCTGGAAAGCCACTTTTACCGGCACCAGATGAAACATTTACTATTACACCGCTTTCTTGCTTTAACATTATTGGAACAACTTCCTTGCAGAATAAAAAAGTGCCTTTAAGATTTGTGTCTATGATATTACCCCACTCTCCTTCTGCCATTTCATGTAGTAATTTAAGCATTGCCACACCAGCATTATTTACAAGAATATCAATTCTTCCAAACCTTTCAAAAGTTTTCTGAACGACAAGTTTAACATCTCTAGAGTTTCTTACATCTGCGACAATTGGGGTAACC
Source organism: Methanobacteriota archaeon (assembly GCA_021731385.1). Taxonomy (GTDB): domain Archaea; phylum Altiarchaeota; class Altiarchaeia; order IMC4; family QMZM01; genus JAKFXM01. The sequence continues at coordinate 9,988 of JAKFXM010000193.1, read as the reverse complement.
TCTTTTCCAATATTTGAAATTTCCTTGATTGTACTATCAAGTTCGGATCTTGTTCTGGAGCATATAACAACATCAATATCATTCTTTGCAAGTGTTAATGTTGTTGCTTTTCCTAACCCCTCCCGCCACCCGTAACAATTGCAACTCTAGAGGATTTCATATCTCAATCCCTTCCCTTAATGCTTCTGAGACTATAGATACTTGTTTTCGTTTCTTTTCAAATTCACCGGCATCTTTTCGGTCTTCAAACATATTATTTTATCCCCAACGCTAACCTCTCCGCTTTTAATGACCCTTGCAAATATCCCCTCCCCGGGCATTATGCACTTTCCCGTTTTATAGTAGATTGCACAGGGCTTTATGCACTCCTTTCCAATCTGGCTTACCTCAAGAATTGCATTATTGCCAATCTGCAATTTTGCTCCGATTCCAAGATTCTTTAAATCTAATTCCTTTGTAGTTAAATTCTCTCCAAAATCCCCATAAGAAACATTCTTCAATCCTGAATTCTCTATGCTCTCAACTGCAAGAAGGCTTACCTGCCTGTGCCAGTTTCCTGAATGGGCATCATCAATAAGACCGAAATTCTCTTTCAGGTAACCCTTATGAACATTCTTCTTTTGTGTTCCCTTATTTTTGCTGATGCATACCGCCGTTATCCTACCCCCCATTATCGACCATCTCCATCCTCTCAAAAACCGAATCCATGTCCAAATCCGTCTCAACGCAGCCATCTCTCAGAATTATTACGCCCTGGCATGGGATTCCTTTGCTAGACACCTCGAGCATGCCCCAGTTCACTTCATACGCACAGCCTATGCCGAGAACCCCCGAGGGTTTAATCTTCTTTAGAATCCTTTTAACAAATCCGCCTCCGGGGGCTATGTAAGTGCCTTTATATCCCAGGTCTTCAGCCCTCTTGACAATTTTAACAACCTTGCATCTTCCACATTTCGCACACTGTGCACCTTCGATAGAACTGAATTTTATGGGACAATCTAAACTCCTCAGACATTGCGGAAGGAGAACAATCCTATCCTTATAGGGAATAGACCGGAATTTTTCTTCCAGCAATATATTCCTTAACTCTACGCCAACAATGTCGATCATCTTTTCATTGCCATTAAAAAGGGAAACAATCTTCTTTGATGGCATGTAAAATGAATCAATGAGAAACAGCAGAAAATGCGGAAAAAATATCCTCTTTTTCTTGAATACAATATACGCGAGGATTAGCCCAGTAATCATCAAAACTAAGAACAGTATTAATGCAATTACAGTTATCCTACCGAGCAGTTCATAGGGAATAATTAGATTCATATTTTGTATTTATTATATCAATCAATTCCTGAAATTCTTTGTATATCACCTTTCTGAGAATTCTGTCTTTTGGGAATTTACCCTTATCGCCGATATTCTCCCCTATAAAATCTACTTTATCATCTAGTTCTGCAATCTTCTGGAAATATCTTTGTTTTCTATTTATCTTCATATTCAAATTCCTCAATCACATCAAATGCCTTTCTTAATGACTCAATATTTACCCCACCATAACTTATCCTTATACACCCCCTTCCTTTTGAGCCAAATGGGCTCCCCGGGATTACTGCAACCTTTTTATTGAGCAGTTTGTCTGCATACTCCATGTCGTCAATTTCACCAATATATGGAAATACATAGAATGCCCCTGATGGCTTTATGCATAGGAAATTTGTTTCTTTCATTCTTTCCATCACATAATCCCTTCTCTCTTTCAATTCCATCCGCATTTTTTCTACATCTTTTTTTACATCCTCCGTAAATGCCGCCAATGCACCATATTGAACAAATGATGTAGCGCATGAAACAGACTGCTCCTGGATAATGCCCACCTTGTTTATAACCTCCCGATTGCTGCATGCTATATAACCCAATCTCCATCCGGTCATCGAGAATTCCTTTGAAAATCCGTTTACGGTTATTACATTATTATAGATACTTCCAGGACTAAAGTGAGTGCCTTCATATATCATCTTCTCATAGATTTCATCAGATAATATCCACGAATCTTTTCTGTCTGCAATATCAACAATTTCTTCAATTACCTTTTTAGGATAAACAGCGCCTGTCGGGTTGCCCGGAGAATTTATAATTATCAGTTTTGGATCTGAATTTTCAAGGGCGGAGAAAAAATTCTCATCAGGAATAAATCCATTGTTTGGATTCAACGGCAGAAATTCCACACCCCCGTCTGCAAGTTTTACAATCGGTTCATAACTCACCCATGACGGATCCGGGATTGCAACAACATCACCTTTTCCTATTAGCGCCATAACTGCCTCAAAGACCATCTGTTTTGCTCCTGCGCTTACAATGACATTTTCGGGGGTTAGATTCCTTATTTTATTTTCCTTCTCTAATTTTTCAACTATTGCTTTTCTTAATTCAGGAATGCCGTTAGAGGGGGTATAATGAACCTTTCCTTCGTCAATTGCCTTTTTTGCCGCATCCTTTATCATTACTGGAGTGTCAAAGTTTGTTCTTCCTATTGTCAGATCTATAATACCTTCCCCTTTGGCAAGTGCAGAATACTTGAAAGTGGCGGATTCCCTGACCTCGTTAAGTCTACTTGCAAATTTCATTGTGGATTCTTGTGTTTTATCTATACTGCATATAAATTTTAATTATATAATTTAAATCATACAAATTTTTCTGAAGATTCAAATGAAGACAATAATACTCGATACAAATTTCTTGATGATTCCATATAAATATCACATAGACATATTCTCAGAGATTGAAAGACTTGTTCCAGAGACGCACAAAATTGCAACACTAAGCAGTGTTGTCAAAGAACTTGATAGTATAGTTAACAGGTCGGGGGGTTCTGAGAGAATCGCAGCCAGGATTGCCTTGAAACTTATCGAAAAAAAGGGTGTAGGGATAATCGAATGTAAGGGAAAGGTTGATTCATCAATAATAAATTTCGCATTAAACAACAAATATGCAGTTGTATGTACAAATGACAAAGAATTAAAGGAGAAATTGAAGGAAAGTGGAATATCGATTATTTTTATGCGCGGTAAAAGCAGATTAGAATTTGTTAATTGTGATTTATAATTGTAATCCTAATTAATTTCTCTAAAATAAGAAGTATATAAAATGCTTGATTTTCTATTATATCTGCCACCATTGGCCGGGATTATAGGATTGGTCTTTGCAGCATGTCTAATACGCTATATCCTAAGGCTGGATACGGGAACAGAAAAGATGAGATTTATAGCAAATGCCATTCAAGAGGGTGCAATGGCGTATCTTAACAGGCAGTATAAAACAATAGCCATTATTGCAGTTGTTATTGCAATTCTTCTTGCTGTAGCATTGCCCAATGGCCTTGAGATAGCAATAGGTTTTTCAATCGGGGCATTCATGTCTGCAGCGGCAGGATATCTTGGTATGAATATCTCTGTAAGGAGTAATGTGAGATGCGCAAATGCCGCAAAAAAGGGACTCGGAGAGGCCCTTAATGTTGCCTTCAGGGGTGGTGCAGTGACTGGAATTTCAGTAGCAAGTCTTGCATTGCTTGGGATAAGTGGATTATATATCCTGTTTGGAGGTACCTATCAGGATGTGGGAAAGGTTGTTGGTTTTGGATTTGGTGCTTCTCTTATAAGTTTGTTCGCAAGAATTGGCGGTGGCATATACACAAAGGCTGCTGATGTTGGCACCGATCTGGTCGGGAAGGTTGAGGCCGGAATTCCTGAGGATGATCCCCGGAATCCGGGGGTTATTGCAGATAATGTAGGGGATAATGTAGGGGACTGTGCCGGAATGGCAGCGGATCTTTTTGAGACATATGCAGTGACTGCACTTAGTGCAATGCTCTTGGGTGCGCTTGTAATAGGAGGAAAAATAGATATTCCGGGCATGGTGGGGGGCTCAGGTAATGCAATTATTTATCCCTTAATTCTAGGATCTGCAGCAATCATAGCGTCAATGATAGGGGTACTTTTTGTAAAACTTGGAAAGGATAGGGGAATAATGAATGCTATGTATAGGGGGGTTTTGGTATCGGGAATACTCTCTGCAGTGTTGTTCTATTTTATAACCTTGAATCTTATGAATGGCCATATTGGGTTGTATATCAGTGCTTTGGTTGGTCTCCTTGTTACCACTGCAATGGTAATTATAACTGAATATTATACATCAACTAAATTCAAACCAGTTAAAGACATAGCACATGCCTCAATTACCGGACCCGGAACAAATGTTATAACCGGCATGGCAGTAGGTCTTCAAAGTACTGCACTTCCGGTAATTGTAATAAGTGCGGGTATTCTTGTATCATATTATTCTGCAGGGCTTTATGGCATAGCAATAGCTGCGGCTGCAATGCTCTCTGTTACAGGAATTATAATAGCTATTGATGCATACGGTCCTATAACAGACAATGCGGGGGGTATTGCAGAGATGGCTGAACTGCCAAAGGAGGTAAGAGATGTTACAGACCCTCTTGATGCAGTAGGCAACACAACCAAAGCAGTTACCAAGGGATATGCCATTGCTTCAGCAGCCCTTGGGGCATTGGCACTGTATGCGACCTATACTATTGAGGTCGATAATATTCTTGCTGAAAGAGGGCTTGGAAAACTTGTATTGGAACTTTCAGATCCTCTTGTACTGGTCGGTCTATTTATCGGGGGTATGATCCCATTCCTATTTACATCATTCTTAATGAACGCGGTTGGAAGGGCTGCATTCCACATAGTAGAAGAGATAAGGCGGCAATTCAGGGAAATCAAAGGTATAATGGATGGCACGGCAAAGCCAGAATACGGAAGATGCGTGGATATTGTTACAATTGCAGCACAGAGAGAGATGATAGTACCGGGATTACTTGCAGTCCTTGCACCAATTCTAGTAGGATTTATTCTCGGCCCTGTAGCCCTTGGTGGCCTTCTTATGGGGGTGATTATCTCAGGACTTCTTCTGGCACTTCAGATGTGTACGGGGGGAGCTGCATGGGATAATGCAAAGAAATACATTGAATCAGGAAATCTCGGGGGAAAAAGACTTGCTGACGGCAGTAAAAACCCAACACATGCGGCTGCTGTTGTCGGGGATACAGTAGGGGATCCATCAAAGGATACTGCAGGTCCGGCATTAAATCCACTGATTAAGGTAGTGAATATGATCGCGATACTTTTAATTCCCCTTTTTATTTAGTTCAAATTCCAATATTAATTTCCTTTATATTCTAAATTAAATCAAATTCAAACAAAATGTATAAACTACTGAGCATTGAGGACATAGTGAGGGTTCCACCAAAAAGATTTGGCGGGAATTTAAAAGAAGTGATAGTATCAGAATTCGAAAATGTATTTGCAGGTAGAATTGAGAGGGATGTCGGCATAATACTTGCAGTGACTGACATTAGGGATATAAGCGAAGGGAAGATCATAATGGGCGATGGTGCTGTTTACTATAACGCTGTTCTTGACGTAGTCGTATATCGACCAGTAATAAATGAGGTTGTTGAAGGCAGAATTACGGAAACTACGAACTTTGGGGCATTTGTAAATTTTGGGCCCATAGATGGTTTGATCCACATATCTCAAGTAACGGATGACCTTATGACCTATGACCAGAAGAATGCAATACTCGTTGGCAAGGAAACAAAAAAGATACTTAAGAAAGGTGATGTAGTAAGGGCAAGAATTGTCACAGTAGGGCTTAAGAACAGGTTATCCGAATCAAAGGTAGGGCTTACCATGAGACAACCCTATCTTGGAAAGATCGAATGGCTCGAAGAGGAGAGAAAGGTCCAAACGGGAGAGAAACCTGCCACCGCCAAGAAGCAGAAGAGCGAACCAAAGAGGGTAAAAAGAGCGGAAAGGGGTGGTAAAAAATAATGAGGGCCTGTAAATCATGTCGCCGGATAACAGATGGAGAGGTATGTCCTGTATGCAAGATACCCACATCGCAGTATTGGAGTGGTTATCTGGGTATTGTAAACCCGGAAAAATCAGAAATTTCAGGGAGGATGGGGATAAAAATCCCGGGGCAGTATGCCTTGAAGGTCAGATAGATAGACTTTTCGCCAAGTTATGATACGGGTCTTAATGTAATCCCAAAGGGTTATGTGGTTGATAGAAGAAGGCTCTGCCACATTCCCAAAAAGGAAATTGAATTCAAAGGGAAAGGTAGGGGTTGATTAGGTGCCAAAACCCTTTTAGGAAAAGGGTTTTGATTCCCAAAACTAAAATTTCATAAAAGGGAAAAGGGGTTGATAAGGGAAAAATCGTAGTTTCCCTTATAGGGTTGATAAGGGCACGAAGTGCCCTTATGCCTTGAAGGTCAGATAAACTGAAACTCAAGGGCATATATATTAATGAAAGACCTAAAACTTCCAGAACATCTAAGAGAGAAACTTAAAAAACCATTTGGAAATTTGATAAGGGAGTGGGATAGATCAAATTTAAAATCTTCAGGTTTAATTATTTGTGTTGGTGACAAAACAAGTGAGAAGGTGTTGGGTAGTGGTGTAATACCGAAGATTTGTATCTATGATGGAAAAATAATGAGGAGAGAAATCAAAATTCCGGAGATGATAGACAATTTCAATGCAGAAAAGATTCACGCAAAAAATCCTGCGGGTTATCTTACCCGGGATTTATTCGATTCCGTCAGGAGGGCACTTAACTCCGGTGGAAATTTCAAGATCTTTGTTGATGGAGAAGAGGATCTTGCAACTCTTGCAGCAATATATCTTGCCCCAATTAGCTCCCTTGTCCTTTATGGACAGCCTAAAGAGGGCATAGTCATGGTAAATGTCAATAAAAAAAGTAAGGAATTTGTTAATGGCATATTAGATGAAATGATTAAAAGTGGAAATAGAAATTTTGAATGAAAGGGAAAATCCTCTTTTGAAGAGAAAGGAGGTAAGATTTAATGTTATTTATGAGGGGGCAGTGCCATCACTGAAAGAGGTCAGAGGGAAACTTCTGTCCGTTTTAATTCGAGACCAAGGGTCTCGAAGCTCCGAGGACAATGTCCTCGGATTAAATTCAAATGAGAAACTTACAGTAGTTGATGGAATAAAACCCAAATTCGGCAGAACTGTCGCAAAAGGATATGTAAAGATATACCTTGATGAAAACGGCATGAAGGCAGAACCTAAGCACAGGCTGAAGAAGAATTTTGAGGAGAAAAAACCAAAAGAGGAAAAGCCAGCCGAGACGAAAGAACCAGAAAAAAAAGAAACTGTAACTGAAAAGAAGCCTGAAGGGGATAAGAAAGATGAATAAACCCTTCTGAAAATTAAAGTTTGAAAGATGGCAAGAGAGAAACATGAAGAAAAAAAGGCGGGAGTAAAAGAGAAGAAAAAACCAAAAAAGACAGGTAAAAGGGAAAAATCCGAGAAGAAGCATAAATCAAACAGATGGAAACTCTATGTGGTCTCAGGTGAAAAGGCAGGGAAAAAGAACAAATCCTGTCCAAAATGCGGTTTTGGGGTATTTCTTGCGCAACATAAAGACAGAATTTCATGTGGGACTTGCGGGTATACGGAATCAGAGATTAAGAAGGTATAATTGGGTAGCGTAACAATTTTTCCTGAAACTTGATTTTTCATTTACCTTCAGGACAGAGTATGACTTACAAAGTCGGCAGTATTACATTCAGAAAAAGAAATTGTGGCCGTTGGGTAGCCTTTTTTACAAATTGAAAACGATATGGAAGATTTTGATAGCATTTGCATTACTTGTATGGATTGCATTAACCGCAATTCTGGTAGGTTTTCTCTTTACAAAATCCGAAATCTTCAGCGAATTGCCTATTGGGGACAAGGTAGCAATAATTCCGATAAAGGGGGAGATAACATATGAAGGCTGCGGTGGTGGAATATTCGGCAGTCCTCAGTGTGCCCAGGTAAGTGAAATAAGAAGGATGCTCGACGATGCAGACAACGATAACACCATTAAAGCAGTTGTTCTGGAGATAAATAGCGGGGGCGGCTCCGTGGTCGCAAGCAGGGAAATGATGAATTCGGTCAGGAATTTCAAAAAACCTGTTGTTGCCTATGTTAGCGAGACAGGGGCATCAGGGGCTTACTATGTAGCGTCTGCAGCAGACAGGATTGTTGCAGACAGGGATTCAATAACGGGAAGCATAGGTGTTATAATGAGTGTCAGCCACTATTACGGACTGTTCGAAAAATTAGGAATAAACATTACTGTAATAAAATCAGGAAAGAACAAGGATATAGGTAGTCCTTACAGGGAGATGACTGATGATGAGAAAACCGAATTGAAGAAAAAAATAGATAAGATATATTACAATCTAGTGTCAGATATTGCAGAAAACCGGAATTTATCGATTTCCTATGTTGAGAATATATCTGATGGAAGCATATATTTGGGAACTGAGGCAAAGGACCTTGGCTTGGTAGACTCAATCGGCGGGATTGACGATGCAATCAATCTTGCAGGGGAGCTGGGCAACATCAAAGGAAAACCAAAAATAAAGGAAACAAGAATAGGGAGAGGGGTTATAGGCATTCTGAATTCAATGGATGCATATCAGCTGTATGATCTCCTAAAACAGCAGGATTTATATAAGTAATCAAATTATATACTTTATAAAATGGGCCGAATAAAGCAATCGTCACAGAAGAGTTTAGCAAATAAACTAATGATCGGGTATGGTGAAGAATTTAGTACCGATTTCAACAAGAATAAAGAAGGTGTGAAGAAATTCAGCAATGTTGGAAGCAAGACCGTAAGGAATAAGATTGCAGGTTATATCTCGAAGGTCATGAAACAGCGTGCAAAATCCGCAGAGTTGGGACAGATATAGAAAAGTGGTAGTATCCATCTATATCTCATAGCACTTTTCCCTATAACCGCATGCATCGCACTTTCTTCCGCTGCCGTGAGGACATATATCCGGGATTTTCCCGTCTAATATCCCGATTATGCTATCCCTTGCATTTATCACCCTTCTTCTAACCTGTTCTGTTGTCATTACCGGGCGTCTTTCATGAACCCTTGTGTATTCCACATATCCAAAAGGGATTGGTTTTTTCAGCCTGAATTCCTCTTCAAGAAGCATTGCATACGCGCATGTCTGCAGTCTATCCCCCTCCCAAACGCTTTCAGGAACCCCTCCGGTTTTTATCTCTATCGGGATGTAGGTATCCTCCTTCATCACCTTGTCGATCCTTCCTGAAAATCCAAGTCTGTTTGACTCAAGCGAATATTCAACCCTCCAGGGGGTTATTCTTTTTAATGTGTCGTGAATTCCTATCTCTCTTATCATAATGCCTAATCTTTCGTTCATAGTTTTTATCTCCCTTACCACCTCATTGCGAATTTCAGGAATTAAATCCTCAATCTCAATGTCCTGGAGCATTTTCTTATAGATATGAGGTATGTCCCATAGAACTGAATTTAATTCTTTCAGCAGTAGAATTTCAATACCATCAGTATCCCGGATATCCTCAAGAAGTTTAGCTTGCCTTAGGGAAAGTTCCTTCCGTACGGCATGACCTACCAAACCGCGTGAGCGTTCTCTACTCGGTTCAGGGTCTATTTTTAGTACATGTGAAATGTACAGGCATCTGGGGCAGAATGAATACTCGTTAAGGCTTGAGACGTGGATTTTCATCGCCTAAATTGCCTACTAAGCCGCTGCCTTTGCCGTCTTCATAAGGGCACTTCGTGCCCTTTACCAACATAAGTGCAGGAAACCTACGGTTTCCCGCCCTTATCAACCCTACCTTTCCCTTTGAATTCAATTTCCTTTTTGGGAATGTGGCAGACACTTCGTGTCTGAGCCCTTTGGGCTCAGCCACATCCAAACACTTTTTCTAAAAGGGTTTGGGCCCTTATCAACCCTATTGTTGAATTCCATTCAATAAAATTTATCAGGCTGCTGCCTTTGCCGTCTTCTTCTTGTTCTTCCTTCTTATCCTGTCAACCTTTCCGCATTTTCTGCACTTACTTGCACC
>JAKFXM010000132.1 GCA_021731385.1 Methanobacteriota archaeon | reverse complement strand
AATCATATTGCCCCCTCTTTAGAGTTGGAATAAAAATTCTCTGAGAACCAAAGCACTCATAATATTATACTTTGCATAAGTTGTGGTTATGTCCTTATTCATCTTATTGTTCCCTTTGATGTATAAGACCCCATCAAGAATAGCAATTTTTACTGCTTTAACTCCTTCAGTTTGTATTGTGCTTATAGCATCACTAAACTGTGCGTTCTGGTGTCCTCCAAAATCTGTTAAGAATTTCGCTTCGCCAATAACATATTTTCCATTAAACCGTGCAACAAAATCTAAACCTTTATTTCGGTTATAGTTCAGATACTTCTTTGCAAAATTCGTCATTTCTTTTTCAGTTGCATCTAAAATCGCATTATCTTTTGTTGTTATAAATTCTTTTAATTTTAAGTTTGGAACACCCAAGACACCTTTATTTATCCACCTTCTGAATAGAGGACCAATTTGTCTATTAGTCTCTTTAGGTTCCGAACATCTTTCCCAAATTTTATCTAATCCCAATTCAGATAATCTTCCGTATAGTCTATTAACAGTGGCAGGGTTTCTGTGTATTGCTGACGAATCCCTTTTTATTAACATACTAGGTTCTTATTTATTCTTTATAATAGTTAATAGATTAAAATGCTTGAGAACATAAAAACGCTAAACGATTTCAAATTTGACGGAAAAACTGTTCTTGTTAGAATTGACATAAACACGCCTATCGACCCAGAAGACAACCATCCACTGGATGATAGGAGATTTAAATCCCACAAGGATACGCTAAAGGAACTTGTAGAAAAAAAGGCAAAGGTCGTGGTTCTTGCACATCAGGGAAGGCCGGGAGATGCGGATTTCACAAGCCTTGAAAAGCATGCAGAAAAGCTTTCAGAAACAATAGGCCATAATGTAAAATATGTTGACTGTATTTTCAGTTCTTTTGTAATAAATGAGATTAAGAATATGAATTCGGGGGATGTAATCCTGCTCGAGAATGTTAGATTCTTTTCAGAAGAAAATCTTGAAAGACCCCCTGATGCACAGGCAAAGACATATCTCGTTAAGAAATTAGCACCAGTTGTTGATATCTACATTGACGATGCATTTGCAACTGCTCACAGGTCACAGCCCTCCTTGGTCGGATTTCCAAGGGTGCTGCCGTCTGCTGCCGGCAGGCTGATGGAAAAGGAGTTAAGGACGATTGACAATATCCTGAGAAAACCAAAAAAGCCGGTAACCTTCGTCCTTGGTGGAACGAAGGCGGATGACTCAATAAAGGCTGCAAAAAAAGCGTTATCTAATGGTGCGGATTACATACTTACTGGGGGGCTTGTTGCGAATATATTCCTTGCAGCACAGGGCTACAGGTTGGGTGAGCCAAGCATAGAATTCATAAGGGGTAAGGGCATGGTAGGCCAGATAGATATCGCGAAGGAAATACTGAATTCATATAACGGTAAGGTAATAATGCCGGTAGACCTTGCACTTGAGCATGGCGGAGAAAGAATTGAAATTCTGGTTAGTGATCTGCCTCAAAATTTAAGAATAAGTGATATTGGAACTAGGACTGTTGATAAATACAAAGAAATAATCAGAAAATCCGGCACTATATTTGCAAAAGGCGCCTTGGGAATATTTGAGAACAAGAAATTTTCTTATGGTACTGAAGAGATTATAAAGGAAATTTCAAAGACAAAGGCATTTTCTGTTATTGGCGGGGGGCATCTTGTTGCCGCTGCAAGGGAACTTGACATAGTGGATAAGATAACTCACATAAGCTCCGGGGGAGGGGCATCAGTAAGCCTTCTTGCAGGCTATAAATTACCGGCAGTTGAAGCTTTAAGGGTTCAAAATAATCGGGTTATTTAATCAAAAGTTAATAGGTAATCAAAATGTTCAAAATTGGAGAAGCACTTGTAGGGAAGGATAATGAGGTAGCGCATATAGATCTGATAATTGGAGATAAAGAGGGTCATGTAGGTGCGGCATTTGCAAATGGACTTACGAACTTATCAAGGGGTCATACTCCATTGCTGTCAGTAATAAGACCAAATCTTCCACCAAAGCCATACACATTAGTTATACCAAAGGTCACAGTCCAAAGCATGGAAGATGTAGGTAAGATCTTTGGTCCTGCACAGGCTGCAGTTGCTAAAGCAATCGCTGATGCAGTTGAGGAGGGCATAATTCCAAAGGACAAGATTGATGAATGGGTTATAATCTGCTCTGTCTTTATACATCCGGAAGCAAAGGATTTTAGGAAGATTTATCAATACAATTACGGTGCAACAAAATTGGCTCTTAAGAGGGCATTACAGGATTACCCTACACTTGACAAGATAATGTTTGACAAGGACAGGGCAACACACCCGATAATGGGCTTCAGGGTTCCAAGACTGCCAAGATGGAATACGCCATATCTGCAGATAGCACTGGATATGGGCAGTATAGAGACTGCGAAAAGGGTCGTAAGCCAATTGCCAGGGAGTGATAAGATTATTCTTGAGGCTGGAACCCCGCTCATAAAGTCGGAGGGTGTAAAGGCTATCAGCAAACTCAGAGAGGTTGCGAAAGATTCATTTATAATTGCAGACATGAAGACATTAGATGTAGGGCAGGTTGAGGTTGATATGGCATTTGACGAGACTGCAGATGCTGTAGTTGCGTCAGGTCTCGCTGCTGTAGAGGTTCTTGATAAATTTCTATATGAGGCAAAGAGGCTTGGGATTTATGCAATAGTAGATACAATGAGTGTTTCTGACCCATTAAAGATGCTGAAATCCCTGAAGGAATTGCCGGATATTGTGCTATTGCACAGGGCAATTGACACAGAGAAGACAGAGAAGATAAAATTTGAACTTGTTAAGAAGATAAAGGATGAATTTGGCGATAAGATGCTGATTGGTGTCGCGGGCGGGATTGAACCAGATACCGTGCCTTTGGCTATAAAAAGCGGGGTTGACATAATAGTTGTTGGTAGATACATAACCCAGTCAAAGGATATTGAAAGATCAACAAGGGAATTTATATCACAGATGGGTGGGGATATAGACCTGAAGAGGGTTCATGTGGAATAATTAGATCTATTTTTATAGACAATGAGATCGTATATAATAGGGGTGGTAGTGGAGAATTATAGGGGGGTCTTAAATGACCAAAAAATATAAAAAGTCCCCATAATTGAAGCACTTTGCGAATTTCAGTTCACTTTAAAAAAATTTTGCATAGCAAAATTTTTGTGTGTGTCTGAGACAAAGTCTTAGCCACACCCAATCAGCCAAAAGGCTGATTGTGGGTTATTCAAAACTCTCTATATTGAATTTCTCTATGTAAACTACCACTTAACAAGTTAGGTGGCTTTCCATAACCATGACAAGCGATACAGTCGCCTTGGGTTGTCAGGGCATCATCGGAACGCCGAGATGGGGTTTACAACCATCCGACTGCTGGTAACTGGGCAAGCCCGCACCAGCAGCGTTTTTAAAAGCAAAACAGTTTGGAGAAAGAATATGCAAATACAAACTTAAAAACACAAGAAATGAGGTGAAAGTGCTGATTCCTCCACCCTACAAGTAGGGTGGTCTCCTCAGCACACGATTATGAATCTTATTTCCCAAAATACTCATTCCAGGATTTAACCTCAATCTCCCTATTCCTGACCTGTTCTATAGCATTTGCGGTTGCCTGCGCTCCGGCGATTGTTGTTATATAGGGGATATCCAACTCTACAGCACCGCACCGTATCATGTACCCGTCCCTTTTCGGCTTTCTTCCAACACTTGGGGTGTTTATTATCAAATCAATCTTTTTATCCCGCATCAAATCAAGAATATTGGGGCTTCCTTCGCTGATTTTCAATATTTTTCTGTTGCTTATGCCATTCTTTGTAAGATAAACCGATGTTCCTGATGTTGAGATTATTTCAAAACCCATGTCTGAAAATTTCTTCGCTATGTTAAGAAAGTCGGGCTTTTTATCCCTTCTCCTGACGCTAAGGAACAGTGAACCATGCAGGGGTATCCTGTTCCCTGCAGCGATCTCTGCCTTGTAGTAGGCCATTGCAAAATCTCTGTCTATGCCCATAACTTCGCCAGTGGATTTCATCTCAGGACCCAGAACAGGATCGACATTGGGTAGTTTTATAAAAGGAAAAACAACTTCTTTTACTGCAACATGATTTATTTTCTTTATCGGAAAAAGGTCATCGGTCAACTCACTGAGTTTCATGCCAACCATAACCTTTGCCGCTAATTTTGCAAGAGGAACGCCAACAACCTTGCTTACAAAAGGCACAGTTCTTGATGCCCTGGGATTAGCTTCAAGTACGTAGACTGTCCCACCCTTTATAGCAAATTGAATGTTTATAAGCCCTTTCGTATTTAATTCAAGTGCCAATTTTTTTGTATACTCCACGATCCTATTTATCATCTTTTCGTCAAGTGTCTGAGGCGGTATCACACAGGCAGAATCCCCTGAATGAATGCCGGCTTCCTCTATGTGTTCCATAATCGCACCTATAAGAACATCCTTTTGGTCGCAGACTGCATCGACATCTACCTCTACTGCATCCTGTATGAACTTGTCTATCAGAATCGGGTGCTTTGGCGATACTTTAACTGCTTCTTTGATGTATTCCTCAAGGTCAATTTCATCTTGAACGATCTCCATTGCCCTTCCGCCGAGGACATAACTTGGCCTTAAAAGAACGGGATAACCTATTCTTGCAGCAACCTCCTTTGCCTCGGAAAAACTTCTTGCAGTGCCCCATTCCGCTGATGGAATTCCAAGTTTGTCAAGAATCTTGCCAAACTGGTCACGATCCTCAGCACGGTCTATATCCCCGGGAGAAGTTCCAAGAATTTGGACACCGGAGTCCTTCAGCGAATTAGCGAGATTTATAGCAGTCTGCCCTCCAAATTGGACCATCACCCCTTCGAGGTTCTTGCTCTCCTTCTCAACAACATTTAGGACATCTTCGAGGGTTAGTGGTTCAAAGTAAAGTTTGTCAGATATGTCAAAATCAGTAGAAACCGTCTCAGGATTGTTGTTGATAATTATTGTCTCGATTCCAATCTCCCTTAAAGCGAAGACCGCATGGACAGTGCAGCAGTCAAATTCTATGCCCTGTCCAATCCTTATGGGACCAGAGCCAAGAATTATCACCTTTTTTCTGTCTGAAACCAGAGCCTCGTCCTCTGTTTCATAAGAAGAGTAGTAATATGGCGTTTCTGCATCAAATTCGGCCGCGCATGTATCAACCATCTTGAAGTTTGGCACTATCCCCAACTCCTTGCGGAGCTTTCTAATCCTGTCTTCATCACCCAGTTGACTGTCCAGAAACCCCATCCTCTTTAAATTTTTGAGTTTTTCAGTTTTCTCTGTATCCATCCTGAAGAGTTATTTATTTTTAGCCAGATTACCTATAATTTTGTATTTGAGATAAAAAATTGAAAATTACAGTTATAACCTTATTAGAACCTGCAAAAACGCTCAGCAACCTTCTGAGGATAAGAAACTGCCTTATGGCTCTATTTGGCGTATTGATGGGTGCCGCCCTTACATACAGCGGGGCAGCCATTATACCAAGTTTGAAGGTTATGGCCGCCGGTATTGCGGCATTTTTAATAACCGGCGCAGGGAATGCCATGAATGACTTCTTTGATGTCGAGATTGACAAAATAAACAAACCACATAGACCAATTCCTTCCGGGAGAATATCAAAAAGCGATGCTATGATGCTCTCGTTATCTTTATTTATGATTAGTATCGCAATCGCAAAGTATATAAATTTTTACGCAATGCTTATCGCACTCGCAAATTCAGTTATATTGGTGGTATATGCAAAGTATTCAAAGAGGTTGCTTTTGATATCTAACATCGGTGTAAGTTATCTGGTTGCATCAATCTTCATATTCGGCGTTGTCTCAACCGATACATTCTACCTTGGTGAGATTAAAATCGTCCCGGTTATAACTGCATGCGCATTTCTGATGACCCTCTCAAGGGAGATAGTAAAGGATATTGAGGATATGGAAGGTGACAAGAGAAAATACTCCGTAACCCTGCCCATAAGAATCGGCGTGGAAAAATCAGGAAAAATTGCATGGATTTTTGCCATGTCCGCTGTTTTATTCAGCGCAATTCCCTTTTTTATAAATCCTGCATCCTTTAACCTTTATACCTATGGCGTGTCAATATCAATGGCAGATGCTATCTTTATTCTTGCACTTACAAAAAACCCCGCAATGGGGCAGAAGATGATGATTTTTGGAATGGCACTGGCGTTGTTTGCGTTTCTTTTGGGTAATTTATTGTGACACAGCCATAAGAAAATGAATTGCCCGTAAATTTTGACTGAAATTCAGCGAGAAGAGTTTAAGACCTATCAGGTGGGGGGATATGTCCTTTCGCCAGCCGGTGTGACGGCAGTGTTATTATTAAACTCCCAAAAAGAAATAGTAATTATAATGACGGAAGAAGCAAAAGAGAAGTGCGCAGTCCTTGGAATTTATTCAAAAAGGAATGTTTTTGACGATATGTTTGATGGATTGTACTCTTTGCAGCACCGTGGTCAGGAATCTGCAGGAATAGCGACATATAATAACGGACAGATAAACCTTCACAAGGCAATGGGCCTTGTCTGTGATGTCTTTAAAGGGGTAAACCTTGAGGGCAATTCCGGGATAGGGCATGTAAGATATTCTACCACTGGTGCATCAATTCTTGAAAATGCCCAGCCCCTTGTAATAAATTATTCAAAGGGCAGTTTTGCAATTGTCCATAACGGAAATATCGTAAATTCCGGTGAATTGAAATCCCTGCTGGAGAAGAGGGGCAGTGTTTTTTCCACGACTACTGACACTGAAATAATTGCACAACTTATTGCACATGAGCATATAAAAACTGATAATTTTATAGAAGGCATAAAAAATGCAATGAATCTCCTTAATGGTGCGTACTGCCTGACAATTCTTCATAATGAGGATATAATTGCTGTCCGCGATCCATGGGGATTAAGACCACTAATTCTTGGAAAATCAGAGGGGGGATATGCAGTAGCATCAGAGAGTTGTGCCCTTGATACACTGGATATGAAAACAATCAGGGACATAAAACCGTCTGAAATTCTTGTGATAAACAGGAATTTAGAGTCCTACACCGGGAGAAAGGAAAAAACATCCCATTGTATCTTTGAATATGTTTATTTTGCGAGACCTGATTCTGTTATTGACGGAAAATCAGTCTATGAGGTAAGAAAAAATCTGGGCAGGACTCTTGCAAAGGAGGCTCCTGCAGATGCAGATATGGTTATTGCGGTTCCGGATTCAGGAATAACGACTGCAATAGGTTATTCCGATGTTTCCAGAATAAAATACAGTGAGGGCATGATAAAGAACAGGTATTGCGGCAGGACATTCATACTCCCGGAGCAGGGGCAGAGGGAAAAAAGTGTTAGATTGAAACTTAATCCGATAGCAAGTGAAGTTAACGGAAAAAGGATGGTACTTGTTGATGACTCAATTGTCCGTGGAACTACATTGAAAAGACTGATAGGAATTTTACGGGGGGCAGGTGCATCAAAGATTCATGTGAGGATTTCCTGTCCGCCTATAAAATATCCGTGTTTTTACGGAATAGATATGCAAAGCAGAAAGGAATTCATTGCCTCAAAAAAGAGCATTGAAGCGGTAAGGAGGGAGATAGGGGCAGATTCCCTGGCATATACAAGCCTTGAGGGTCTAATAAAGGCGATAGGCATGCCAAAGGATAAACTCTGCCTTGCATGCCTTACCGGGGATTACCCGACAAAAGAGAAACAAACTAAACTCAAACTTTAAGAACCCGAAAAATCCTTGGGTTTTTGGTCCCGAAAAATTTGGAGTTGCAACCTTTGGTTGCAACTGCCCGACAACTGGATTGACTGCTGTCAAATGATTTCCAGCAGTCAAGACTCAACAGCCGAAAACGGCTGTTGATGGAAAATTGACAGTTGTCGGTTGCAGGGCAAATTTGAGCCTTTAGGCTCAAAGGGGAGGCTGGCGAAACAGGGGGTATTTCTGCGGAATACCCACTAACAAATTTCATCCATTAAATTCAATACAATCAGAATTTGCCGACCCGAAAAATTCCTTTCAGGAATTTTTGGGCCCAATCAGAGCAAAGCTCTGATTCGGGAGGCAAATTCCTTTCTTTTTTGCCAGCGTTTTTCTTTTTGAAAGAAAAAGGCTGTGGAAATTGTATCTAATTGTTGGAATAGATCCCGGAACAACAACTGGAATTGCGGCGTTGAATTTTGAAGGTGAATTAGTCCATATCTTCAGTTCAAAGGATTTCGGGCTCGACAGGGTTATAGGGCATCTGATTCACATTGGAAGGGTTTCTCTTATCGCTACAGATGTAAATCCTGCACCGGAATTTGTATCGAAGCTTGTAACAAAATTAGGATCAGGATTGTTTCTTCCTGAAGAGTCGCTGCGGATAGATGAAAAAATCAGGCTGACTAAGGATTATAAGGTCAAAAATTCCCATGAGAGGGATGCGCTTTCTGCTGCAATTAACGCATTCAATAGATTCAAGAATAAATTTGAGAAGATAGATATGCGGGGATATAAAGATGATGTAAAGCATATGGTCGTTCAAGGAATTTCAATAGAGAATGCTATAGAGAAACTCAAGGAAAAAGAGATTATTACTGAAAAACCGGAAATTTTGCAGCCAGTGATAGAAATATCCGAAGAGGAAAGGAGGATCAGAAGCCTCGAAAAACAAAATGCGAGGCTCAAAGAGGTAATCTCTGAAAAAGAAGAGGAGATAGAGAGGTTAAGATTTTTAATATCTAACATAAAAAGGAGATACGAGATTAAAATCAGGAGGATTACAAAATCTTATGGAAGCAGAGGGATAGTAAGATATTTAGGGGGTCAAATAGAAAATTTGAATAATAAACTTAAGGGTATTGATAAACTAAAAGAACTCTGGCAGAAGACGGCAAAGAAGGAATTGGTTCCAGTCGGTGTGTTTCCGGAGGTAAGTTCCGGTATTGTTCTGATAAAAAGAAAATTGAAGGGCGTGGATTTGGAAAATCTGGGGGATATTGAAATTGCATTTGTTGAGAATCCTCCAGACAGGAATTATCTTGGGGAAAGGGGCATTGTTGTTGCAGACCCGGGTTATGTTAAGGAAATTTCTGGCTGTTTTTATATAACTACCAATGACCTGAATGAAATCTGGGCATTGAAAAAAATTTCATTAGACAGGATTATCGAGAACTATAGGAAGGAAAGAATTAATTAGTTTTATGATATCCTTATCCTGCCGTCAATTACTGGTATCATCTGCTGCAATTCCTGTTTTTTTGATTCAATGCTTTGTTTAAGGTGCGCAAGATGCTTTTTTGACATTTCAATGTCTTTTTCTGTTGTAGTAAGTTTTTCCTGCAAATCTGAAATTCTCTCAGTCAGACCCTTTTCTTCATAGGGTACATTAAATTTTGAGATTTCGTATTTTTTTCTTTCAATTTCCGGCATGAGACCCTGATATTCTGCTTTAGATGACTCAAGGGACGATTTAACAAAATTGATTTGTCCCAAAATTTTATCCTTTTTTTCAGATGTAAGGTTTAGAATACCACTTTCAACGATTTTTTGAAATTCAACAAAGAATTCAGCATTGACGGCTTTGGGGTCTGATAAGCACAAATTCAAACATTCTTTATCCTGCGGTTTTAGGATATACCGTCCGCTATCGCTTAACTGCTTAAGCCTGAGAAGTGCTTTATTCAAAGGCGAAATAATACTGGTAATCCCGGATTCTTTCTCTTTGGCGTTATTTTCAAGCAGGATAAGTTCATCCTTGTAATTCACATATTGTTTCCATGATTCACTATCTCTAAGGAGGATAAGGGCTTTTTTCTTCTCTTCAATTTCCTTTTTCAAAAGAACAATTTTTTCTTCATTTTTTTTCATTGCCTCTTCACTGATTCCAATATCCGGAATTATATTTTTAACATCTTGTATTGCACTTGTGGCATTTTCAAGGGCATCTAAAACATTTTTTTGGATTTTAACGGGTTCTATAAGTTGATTAAGCAATCTTCCAAGTGCATTCACATCTGCGATTACCTGTTTTGATTCTTCAAAAAATACCAATTGCGCGTACTGATAACTTTTCATCATGTTTTCAAGGCATATTGCCAGATTTTGAACTGCACCCTCATGAAAAGCCGCTATACTCCTGACATCAGTTGCCTGCGGGATAGTTATATTATCCAAAAGTATTCTGATCTGCTTAACCATGTTATTCCTGTTGCTTGTGGCAATTTTCACCAGTGAGATATGAAATCTTCCCTCGGGCTTTGCTTCTTCAAGCAGGGTTGTGCTTTCTTTTATCTCTTCAACTGCATCTTTGATGTCGGGGTAGATGGAATAGGCATGCCCGCTAATTTCCCCGTATATTTTTTTGGATTCGGATAAAAGCCATCCGGGAAGATCATCAAATTCTACTTCAGTTGAAGATTCTTCCTTTTTTCCGAAGAACCTATTAATCCAGTTCAATTTAAAATCTTTATATTCATTTAAATTCCAAGAGAATGACATATAATTTCATACTTTATCCGGAAAATTTTTGGCATTCAAGCCGACAAATTCAGGATACTAACCCTCCTACCTTACAGCCACTCTTTCCGTCTTTGGATATATTAAATTCTCAGCAAGTTCGAATTGTCTCTCATAGAGATGGATATTTTTTGAGAATGCTATTGTCTTTCCGGGGGAAATTCCAATCCTCTCTGCCATGTATTCCTTCAGCAATTGCAAACCTGCAAGATTTGCCGGAAATCCTGCAAATGCATCCCATGACCTGAAATAGACTACGAAGTGCAATTTTTCATTTAGAATTTCGGTGTCGATTACCGTAAGACATGGGGGGTCCGGGCTGTTTATATCCTCAGGATGCCTTATTACCATTGTATTCTGCCTGTCTCCCCGGAATTCTTTATATCGCCCTATAATCCCCTCTATCTGGTCAACAGGCTTTCGGAGCCTTTCTCCATAGGTATATTCCTCACCCTTGTGTTTCTCTCCTATAAAGAGATACTCTAATGCATAGCTCTCAACATAATCTGCAGAAAATGGTGCATCCTTGTGGACCAGTGGTCTGTTTTCAGGATTCTCAATGTCAAGCGAAAGTGCAATCTTTTTTGTTCTCGTTATCTCTGAGCCGCGTTCTATATCAAATGTCTCCCCCTCTTCACATATTTTTTTGACAACCTGAACCCATGCATCAGGGATATCAAAGGCTTCGATATGGAAGTGTTTCATTTTGAGACTGACATTTTATCTAACATATCCCGGATATACGAAGTTGCCGAAGCATAGCGAAGGCAATTTGCGAAAAGTCCGAGTTGAGGACTTTTCCGTTTATTCGGTGTTAGGTGAGGGTTCTTTTACCCTTCCTTAAATATAATTACACTAAAAAGAAAAGGGGCAAAAGAAAGCGCAGTGCCCCATTGAGTTGCCAACCCGCCGTTATTATTTATTAACGCGAACACATCGACCAGAAATGCAATTGACTTCTGGAGCAGGGGCACATTTGTTTATTGGAGCTTGACATTTATTATAATATCCTCCCATTTTTTCATACAACATATCTTCATTGAAGTATTTGTTTACAAATTTATAACAACCAAATTTAATAAAAGGTCCTCCTAGTAATAATGATTTACAATCAGCATCAAGTTTACAGTAATTTGCTTTATCAAAATCATTTTCAATTTCAGTATACATTTCTTCGCATGACATATTTTCAGTTAGGGGCATAATTGTGGGTAAAGTTGTTGGTGTATTTTGCGTTGGGGTTGTGCTTGATGTCGGGGTAGTTGTGGGTTTGTTTAACATTACCAAACTGACTATCATGATAATCAATAAGATAATTAAGGATCCGAAAATTAATTTTTTGTTTGTCATCATAAATTTATTATATTTGGTATTATAGACAAAGTACTCCGTTTATCCATCATTTGGATGATACATTCACGCTGCAATTATACTCACTCATATCATTGTTTCACCTTATCCCAACCCCTTAACTAAATCAATCAAAACCTCTCTTGGATTTTTGGCACAGACAACGCCCGAGGCAAGCAAAACCCCATCAGTACCGAGTTCAAGGGCTTTTTTTACATCCTCACCATTGCTTATACCTGCACCACAGAGCACCCTAACATCCGGATTTATTTCATTTACCGCATTGACAGAATTACTAACAACATCCGGTTGTGCCTTTGAAACAGAAATTCCTGTACCTATCAATTCCGGGGGTTCTACTGCAACAAAATCCGGATTCAATACTGCTGCACCCTTTGTCGTATTTACATTATTTGTGCAGACAATGGATTTCATCTTCATGGATTTTAATCTTTCTATCCCTGCTTCAATATCGGCCAATTTCAGTCTGTTCTCGGAATGATTTAACAGGCTTCCGGATGCACCGGCAGCTCTAAGGGATTCTAAAAGGACATGACCAGTAT